>DIDI01000039.1 GCA_002418055.1 Lactobacillus sp. UBA5804
TCCCCACGTAAGTGGGGGTGTTCTTAACCGTATAGCCACTCATTTGAATAATTTTATTCGATGTTATTCTAGTTATGGTTCAGTCTATGTTAAGTGAGACTAGTCGCCTTATTATCATATACAAACCTGTAATTTTACATGATAGCCAACGATAACGTATAATAATGTGACAAAAGTATGACAAAGAGAAGGCGATTGAGGGTGGCAGTATCATGAAAAGAAAATTATGGCTTATTAGTGCGACCAGTTTACTACTGGTGGGACTAGCTTATTTGGTGTTTACCAGCTACTATAGCAGTCGTTTTTTGCCGGGAACGTATCTCGTTGGTCAAGATGTCGGTCAGCTTGAGGTGAAAGCGGCCACCGCGAAAGTTGAACGGGTTGCGCGTAATCGGAAATTTGTCTTCGAAGATCAAGATCGGATTGTGGGGCAGATATCAGCCCGCCAGTTGGGCTTACAACATGAGTTGGCGCGGTTTGTGAGTCAACAGATGCAGACGCAACAAGCTTGGCGATTTAGACATGCGACTGGGGTTCAGCAAAATCAAGTGACGCAGTATGATACGAAGGCTGCTAGTGCATTTGTGAGTCAGCTGGTTGCAAATCAGAATAAACGCCGCCGACCAGCGCAAGATGCCATGATTGTGAATGGGACGAAGGGCTTTCGGCTCCAAAAAGAAATTTCTGGTAACCAATTAGATGGGGCACTGGTGCGTAAGCGCTTGGGGCGCGCGATTAGTACTGGCAAGACGCGAATTTCATTAACGGGTGCGTATTTAAAGCCAGCTGTAACGGTTAGCTCGCCCAAGCTACAAGCCTCGTTTAAACGTTTAAAGCGAATCGGCCAGATGACAGGCGTTTATCGCCTGGCTGGTCGCAAGATTACGTTATCAGGCCAAACGATTCGCTCTTTCTGGGATGATCTTGATGGTAAAACTCAGCTGAATCAAGCCAAGTTAAATCAGTATGTGACTCAATTGAATCGCCGTTATGCGACTTATAATAAGATACGCACTTTTAAGTCCACTAAACGTGGCAATGTGAAAGTTCCAGCTGGAACATATGGCTGGAGCCTCAATGTGCCTGCGGAAACTGCTAGTTTGCGGCAAGCGATTCTATCAGGCAAGTCCTTTGATCGTACGCCGCTCATTCAAGGTTCTGGTTACCATGCCGATGGTAGCGATATTGGGTCTTCTTATGTGGAAGTTGATAAGCAGAACCAGCATATGTGGGTGTATTTAGATGGTAAACTACGCCTAGATACAGCAATTGTGACGGGCAAGCCCCATCAAGCAACGCCAAGTGGCGTCTTTTATGTTTGGGCTAAAAAGCGCCATGAAGTCCTGCGCGGATTTAATGACGATGGCTCGCGTTATAACAGTAAGGTGTCATATTGGATGCCAATTGATACCACGGGTGTTGGTTTACATGATTCGCCATGGCAACCGCGTTATGGTGGGGATTGGTACTTGCAACATGGCTCGCATGGCTGTGTGAATACGCCGCCAGCGGTTATGAAAGTTCTCTATCAGCTGGTCCCAACTGGCACACCTGTAGTGGTTTTTTAATCATCAAAAAAAGGCCTGCTGCAATCGCAGCGGGCTTTTTTGTTTACTTAAACTAACGGTAATTAGTCACAAATTGACTAAACTGGTGACCACTGTCGGCTAAGAAGGCTTTTGTATCTGCGTTGGTAATCTGGCCACGATCATCGGTTAGCGTCCCCACATTTCCGATAAAAAGTTCGGGTTGCTGCATGATTGGTACGTCTAGGAAATCGAGCGTTTGGTGTAAAACACGATTAGCCAGCGCTCCTGAAATGCCAGAGATTGATTCTGAAGCCACCAGGGCTGGTTTGTTTGCCCAGACGTTTTCACCAAAAGGACGACTCGCAATATCAAGCGCATTCTTCAAAACCGCCGGAATACTACGGTTATGTTCAGGCGTGACAAAGATAAAGGCGTCTTGTGCTTTCACAACCTTGCGAAAGGCAGTGTAGCTGGCTGGACTCGCTTCATCATAATCTTGGTTGTATAATGGCAACTCACCAATCTCCAAATAAGTCACCTTAGCGTCTGCTGGTAGCCCCGCCACTAAAGCAGCGGCAACCCCGCGTGAATATGAATGCTGCCGTAACGATCCTACCAAAACTCCATATTTAGTCATCTTAGTTTCCTGCTTTCTGTTCCAATATAATACTTATTTAAAGTAAGTTAATCAAAGCCCGTAAACTTTGTCAATTATTATGTTTTGGTTTTGGTCAAACTAAAAAAAGCCCCAATCTTTGGAGACTTTTGTTTAGTGATGTTTAATGACGTAGGAAATTGCAATAATGATTAAAAAGATACTACCGATGATAACGGGAATTCGGGTCTCAGGATTAATAAACATAAAGACTAAGATGATGAGTAGCATTGTGACTGCAAAATAGGTGGTAAAGGGGAAACCTGGCATTTTAAACGGGTGATGAGCCAAGGCGGCAGCATTTTTTCGGCGGAAGCGCCATTCAGCTAGCAAAATGACGAACCATGGGACCATGCCCGGCAAAACACTAGAGCTATAAACGATGACGAATAAATTATCCACATGATGGTTAAGCGCGGTTAGCAGTAAATTCAACCCGAGTCCGGCTAAAATACCGGTGGCAATGGTTAAGATGGCGACATTGGGCACGAGGCGTTTGGATAAACGAGCAAACCAGCCGGGTACTTCATGATCTGAGCCTAATTTAAAGAGCATCCGGCTAGAGCTATAGATGGCAGAGTTGGCGCCGGAAACCGCTGCGGTAATCACCACAAAGTTGATCAGCCCAGCTGCCCAACTAATGCCAATCCGGGAGAACATTTCAACGAAGGGCGAACCCACTTTGGCCAGTTGGTTCCAAGGATAAATGCGACAATCACGAAGATGGCACCAACGTAGAACAGTAAAATTCGCCAGATAATACTTTTAACCGCTTTAACAATCGCAACTTGCGGATTGGCTGTTTCACCGGCTGCAATTCCCAAGAGTTCAATTGCTTGATAGGACCCAATAACAATCGCCAGTGAGAACATAAAGCCTTTAATGCCACCAGTAAAAAAGCCACCGTGTTGCCACAGATTGCCCAAACCTAAGGGGCGGCCATGGTTACCAACCCCAACAAAGATGACGAGCAGGCCCACGACAATCATGAAGATGATGGTGACTACCTTAATAATTGAAAGATAAAACTCCAGACTCCCATAAGTTTTGGCCGAAGCCAGATTGGCAAGCGTAAGCATGATAATCGCAATTGGACCCGACACCCAAGCAGGCAGCGTCGGCCACCAATAATTCAGATACTGACTAATAGCAATGACTTCACTCATGCCGACAATCAGATATTGAAAGATATTACTCCATTCGGTGAGATAGCCCACGATGGGATGTAAGTAATGACTAGCATAATCTGCAAAGGAACCAGTCGTCGGGTTAACGTAAATCATTTCTCCCAGCGCCCGCATGACGGCAAAGAGGACGAGCCCCACTAAGAGATAAGCTAAAATCACTGACGGCCCGGTCCATTTAATGGTGGCAGCTGACCCCATGAAGAGACCAACACCAATCGAGCCCCCAATCCCAATCATTTCCATTTGGGTTGCGGTCATACCTCGCTTTAATTCAGGCTTCTCTGCCATGTGCCACCTGCGCTTTCTTTAACAATGCAGCTCGGCGAAAACAACCAAGTTCATGATCATTAATCAGGCCTGCCGCTTGCAACCAAGAATAGACCACCACAGGGCCAGTGAATTGAAAACCGGCTTGTTTTAACTGGCGACTGATTTTCTGGGCTAAGGCATCACTACTTGGAATTTGGTCATGTGCTTGATAGTGATGGACAATCGCAGCCCCATTCACAAAGGCCCAAAGGTAGGCAGTTAAACTATTGCCACCTGCCTGCAATTGAGCCACTACTTGCGCGTTGTGGATAATTGCTAGCAGTTTGCGCCGGTTACGCACAATGCCTGCGTTGGTCAGTAGAGTCGGTAATTGCGGTTCAAAGTGTTGCAATTGATTGACGTCAAAATCAGCTAAAGCATCCTTGAAAGCAGCTCGTTTATTGAGAATTGTTTGCCAACTTAAGCCAGCTTGCATAATCTCTAATGAAAGTAATTCAAATAATTTTCGATCGTCATGACAGGGAGTTCCCCATTCCTGATCGTGATAGTGTTGCATTAATTGGTTATCGGTTTCCGCCCAGACACATCGTTTCATGATTTCCCCACCTTTAATGATATGATTTTACAAATTAGTTTAAGTATAGCGAAAAGGGGACTAAATGAACAGGATTCCCAGGTTAAAGTGGCGCGATGCTAGCAATTTTCAGTGTGATTTTTAAGTCAAGCCGTTGACGCGTAGTCACTAGGGTTGGAGTATACTAAGGCTAGTCGAAGACATTAATTAGCGCTTAGGGAATACTGAACATGATTCTGACTAAAAAACAAAAAAGCCTATTACAAAATTTAATGCAATCTGAGCAAGGCTTGCGGATTAAAGAATTGGAGCAACAACTGGGAACGAGTCGGCGCACGTTATACCGTTTATTTAGTCAGCTACGGCCACTCCTAGCAGATCAGGCGATTAGCCTGGTGAATGTTCAAGGCTTCGTGCAACTTGCGGGCACCAGTCAGGCCTTGACGAAGCTTGCGGTTGAGCTTAAAGAGACACAAGCCCAACGTGAATTATCGGTCACTGAGCGGGAAAATGCGCTCGCCAGTTTGCTCCTTTGGCATGATGAGCCCCAGACGATTTGGACGCTGAGCCATACCTTAGCAGTGAGTGAGGCCACCGTAAAATCGGATTTAAAGGCGGTCACTGATTCTTTTGCCAACTACCAATTACAACTCATCCGTCAGCCTGGAGTCGGCATTTATGTCGAAACCAGTGAATCGTTACGTCGCCGTTTGTTAAGCCGAATTCTGCTCGTCGAGAGTAATGATTACCTGTTTTTTAATTATTTGAAAAGTCAGACAGTACAGAACAATCACTTTTTCTTACGGTTATTGGATAAGGAGACACTCGTCTTAGTCAAGAACAGCTTGCAAGCTGCGATGGCTGATCAGATGGTCGTTGAAACCGATCATCAACTCATGGCTTTGATTTTTTTGTTTAGCATTAGTCTGATACGGATGCAGCAAGGACATCCGTTACCAGCAGCAACGGATGATGCAGCGATGTCCTATCAAGCCATGGTTTACCGCTTCTTTGCGTATATTGGCAAAGTACAAGCGGTCACGCCGCCACGGACAGAAATCCTTTTTTTGGCGCGGCAATTACAATTGCGCGATCGCCCCGCTGCACCGGCTTATGATGACAACCAGACGCTGGCTGCTAGTGTGCGCATTAACCAGTTTGTCCAAATGGTTTCGA
Organism: Lactobacillus sp. UBA5804; assembly: GCA_002418055.1. Lineage (GTDB taxonomy): Bacteria > Bacillota > Bacilli > Lactobacillales > Lactobacillaceae > Lactobacillus. Next base: position 5,392 of record DIDI01000039.1, read on the forward strand.
CCCAATTTAAGTGGGATTTTGAACGGAATCCTACTTTTTTGGCGCGGTTAAAAAAGCATATTTTGGGTTTACTGCAAGATTGCGTGGCGCGCTTACCCAATGTTAAAATTGATACCTTAACTTGGCTAATTGATCGCTTCCCTAATCTTTACCAGGTCATTCGCCACGCTTGGCAGACGGTTTTTCCGGATGAAGCCATCAATGACTCTGAAATGCAGCTATTATTGCTCTATTTTGCCAATGAATATCGTAACGCCAGCAAGCAACATCAGTTTTCGGCCCTCGTGATTTGTGACAATGGCATTGGCACGGCCGCTATTTTAGCATCTCGTTTGCGCGCGGAATTTCCCGTGATTAAGCAGCTTAAACTGGCTAAAGCATCCCAGTTAGGCCAATTACCACTCCAGCAGTATGATTTGATTTTATCGACTTTGAAATTACCGGGTTTTCCGCGTGAATACAAGCTGGTCAGTCCGCTCCTCTTAGAAGATGAATTTGAAGGTATTAAGCAGTATCTCGCTGCTTATGTGCAAAAGTATCCGGCTAAAGCAAAAACTGCGCCGGCGCTTGGGCGGCAAATCAAGCATCCGACCCGGCAGTTAGCCAATTTGGCGATGACGAGTTTGCTTTATTCAGAATTGGTCGAAACGGTTGCCATGGTCAAGCTTGACAATCAAGGCTGGTCCTTATCTGAGCTGTTACGCGCTGTGAGTGTGCGCGTTGGCAGCGAGTTCGTTCGTAATCCGGACCATCTAGCAGCCAAGTTGCTAGCGCGTTTACGGTTAGCACCATTGGGGATTCCGCATAGTGAGACCGCGCTCATTCATACCAGCAGTCATGCTGTGCGCCGGTGTTATTTTGGACTCTATGACTTGGCTCAGCCATTGAAAATGCGGGCGATGGATCAATTAGATATTCGTGTCACTAGGCTCCTAGTGATGTTGGCCCCAGCGAATTTGTCAGACACGGAACGGGCCGCGATGGGGATGCTTTCAAGTATGATTGTGATGGATGATGCCAACTTGAAATGCTTCACTCATGGTAGTCCGCAAGCCGTTAAAGACCTGATTAGCCAACAATTCTTGGCACTCACTTATCAGCAATTACAGCGTTAAGTTTCCTGATATGGAAAAGCTGGCACACGTGGTTATGCCAAACTTCACTTTTAATTTGATTGAAAGCGCTAGCAGTATCTTCTAGAATATAACTGTGAACAAAAGGTTAACAGTTGTTTTTTAGAAAAGGTGAGAATATGTCCGAAACAAAAAAGGGGAGTTCCTTTAAAGCCAAAATTCAAAAATTTGGGACTTTCCTGTCTGGCATGATTATGCCGAACATTGGTGCGATTATCGCATGGGGATTTTTAACTGCGATTTTCATGTCACCAAATGGTTGGTTCCCGAATAAATACATCAACTCGATTACGACATCGATGCTGTATTTCTTGATTCCAATCATGATTGCTTATACTGGCGGTAAATCCGTCTATGATGAACGGGGCGGTGTCGTTGGTGCGATTTCGGTTATGGGGACAATTGCGATTGCCTTCCCATGGGCTAAGCCAATTCTGCAAGGAATTGCGTACCCACCACTTTATCCTTATCCAGCTAACCAATCGACTGGAATTCCAATGTTCCTAGGGGCCATGATTATGGGCCCACTAGCAGCTTGGTGCTTGAAGCGTTTCGATAAGTCTTGGCAGCATAAAGTTAAAGCCGGCTTTGAGATGATTTACAACAACTTCTCCCAGGGAATTATGGGGATGATCTTTGTTGCTTTAGGTTACTTCTTAGTTGGGCCAATGCTGATTATCAGCACCATTGGGATTGCCCACGGGGTTGATTGGGTCATTGCCCACCACTTGCTGCCATTAGCCAACATCATTATTGAACCAGCCAAAGTGCTCTTCTTGAACAATGCGATTGGTAATGGGGTGCTAGTGCCATTAGGGATTCAGCAAGCGGCTAAACTCGGTAAATCTGTATTGTTCTTGATGGAATCCAACCCTGGACCTGGTTTAGGTATTTTAATTGCTTGCAGTCTTTGGGGTAAAGGATCAGCTAAGTCATCCGCACCTGGTGCGGCGATTGTCCACTTCTTTGGTGGGATTCATGAAATTTACTTCCCATACGTGTTAATGAAACCAATGTTGATTCTCGCTGCTTTAGCGGGTGGGGTTACTGGGACCTTCTGCTTTAGTACCTTTGGTGGTGGTTTAACTGCTGCTGCTAGTCCTGGTTCTATTATTGCGCTGCTCATTGTGTCAGCTAAGAGTGCCTATGTCGGTAACCTGCTAGGAGTGGCTGCTTCAGCCGTTGTTTCCTTCTTAGTAGCAGCATTAGTTTATAAATTCGATAAAAAAGATAGCCAAGATTTGGCAGCCGCACAAGGTCAAATGGCTGCGATGAAGGCTGAGTCAAAGGGCGAGACAGTTGCAACTGATGCGGCTAGTGCCACCCAGACTGTTAAGAATTATCAAGATGTTAAACGCATTATCTTCGCTTGTGATGCCGGCATGGGATCATCCGCAATGGGTGCCTCACTATTGAGAGACAAAGTGAAGAAATCAGGTTTGAATCTGTCAGTGACCAATTCTGCAGTTAGAAACTTGAAAGATGAGGATGGCTTGCTCGTCATCACCCAAGAGGAGCTAGCCGAACGGGCTGCTGAAAAGACGCCAAGTGCCATGCACTTAACGGTCGGTAACTTCTTAAGTAGTCCTAAATATGATCAAGTGGTAGCTAGCTTATTAGCAGCCCGTGAATCAACCGCCCCAACTGCAGCTCCCGTAGTTGCAAAAGCTAGCGGTAGCGTTGCTGGTATTAATTTTGGCGCGGTTAAGACGGTGAACTTCATCCGGCATGACCAACATGTGGGAACCGTAACAATGGCGGTTAGCCTTTTTAAGGCTGCTTTGAAGCATGCTGGCAAGACGACTCCAGTCGTAGCAGTGACAATTGACCAATTACCAGATGATGCGAGTCATTTAGCGATTGTGACACCAGCTGCCAAGAAGAACTTAGCCCTGCGTTATCACACGGTCCAAATTGTTACTGTGGCTGATTTGCTTAAAGATGCCAAGTTGGCTGAAGTGGTTAAACATTTAAACTAGGAAGGGATGACTAACATGCAATTAGAAGCAAGTATGATTCAGCTGAATCAAAATGTCCCAACTAGGGAACAAGCCATTCGGATGGCTGGAAAACTTTTAGTAGACGCTGGCTGTGTTGCCCCTGCTTATGTCGATGCGATGATTGAACGTAACAATGATGTGTCAACCTACATGGGTAACTTCATTGCGATTCCTCACGGTACCGATGAAGCTAAGCACTACATTAAAAAAACCGGTATTTCCATGGTACAAATTCCCATGGGGGTTGATTTCAGTGCCGCAGATGATCAAGAGCAGCTGGTAACAGTGGTCTTCGGCATTGCCGGTAAGGGAAATGAACACTTGCAACTGTTAAGTCAGATTGCTTTGTTCTGTAGCGATGTTTCAAACGTGGCTAAACTCGCAGACGCCAGCACGCCTGAGCAGGTCATTGCATTATTACAAGAGATTGGAGATTAATTGATGATGAGAGCAGTACATTTTGGCGCAGGTAATATTGGTCGTGGTTTTATTGGGGAAACGTTAGCTCAAAATGGCTATGGCATCGACTTTGTGGATGTGAATGCCACGATTATTGATGCTTTAAACGCTAGAGGTGAATATGATATTCAATTAGCCGCTCCGGGCCAAGCTAAAATTCATGTTTCAAATGTCGATGGCATCAACAATGCCAAAGATCCAGCTAAAGTCATTGCTGCGATTAAGACCACGAATTTAATCACGACGGCCATTGGTCCGAAAATTTTGGATTTGATTGCGCCACTAATTGCTCAAGGGTTAACTGCCAGAGTGCAAGAAAATAAGACCCCACTAGATGTCATTGCATGTGAGAACATGATTGGTGGCTCAGAACATTTGAAAGCTGAAGTTTATAAGCACCTCGCTGATGATGTGAAGCCTGTCATTGATGAATATATTGGCTTTCCTAACGCTGCCGTTGACCGAATTGTGCCAATTCAGCACAATGAAGATCCACTCTTTGTTTCCGTTGAAGACTTCAAAGAATGGGTGATTGATGCCAGCCAAATGAAGAGTGCTGCCAAACATCTTAAGGGTGTTCACTATGCACCTGATTTGGAACCTTACATTGAACGTAAGTTGTTCTCAGTGAATACTGGCCATGCCACGGTTGCCTATACTGGCAAGAGCTTGGGTTACGAGACAATTGGTGATGCGATTAAAGATGAGACGGTGGTCAAACAAGTGACGCGCGTCTTAGCTGAAACTAGGTCTTTATTGCTGGCGAAGTGGGACTTTACTGCTAGTGAACTTGAAGCCTATCATAAGCAAGTCATTAATCGGTTCAAGAATCCTTATATTTCTGATGACATCGCCCGTGTGGGTCGCACGCCAATCCGCAAATTAGGCTACAATGAACGTTTCATTCGCCCAATTCGGGAACTGCAGGCGCGGGGGTTAGATAATAGTGCTTTACTTGAGACGGTTGGCCGGATTTATCACTTTAATGAACCAGCCGATGCTGAAAGTCAAAAGTTGCAAGCGATGCTCAAGTCAGAGCCACTAACCGATGTGATTATTGCCACGACCGGTTTAAAGGCTGATTCAGACTTAGTCACGAAGATTGTTAAATCTTATCACGATGCTGCTAAGTAAAATTCTGGATGGTTGCAACCCTCTTTCATTGAGTCTCGTGACGCTTATCGCTTATAATAGGGATAAAAGGAGCTGAGACCAATGACAACTATTTATGATTTTACGATGACTTTAGCTGATGGTAGCCAGCAACCATTGGCTGCTTATCGTGGTAAGACCTTGCTGGTCGTTAATACCGCTACTAAGTGTGGTTTTGCACCACAATTTAGTGAGTTAGAAGATTTATATCAACGTTATCATGATGCAGGGCTAGTCGTATTAGGCTTTCCGTCTAATCAATTTAAGCAAGAGCTCAGTAGTGGCGAAGCTGCAGCGGAGGCTTGTCGCACGACTTATGGGGTCTCTTTTCCGATGTCTCAGTTGATTGCCGTTAATGGGCCCAAGACTGATCCCATCTTCCATTATCTGAAACTGCAAGCGCCAACTAGTTTAGGACATAGCATCAAGTGGAATTTTACCAAGTTTTTAGTTCATCCTGATGGCACAACTGTTGAGCGCTTTGCCCCGAAGACAAGCCCTAAGAAGATGGTGAGTGAAATTGAAGTGGCCTTAGCTAAGGTTGGTCCTGCAATTATTAAATAGCTTGAGAAAAAAGACAACCATGAAACTTCATGGTTGTTTTTTTGGTTTAATATTATTTTAGCCATAAAAAACGGTTAATCGCCTGGGCTACCTTAGAATTTTCATGTAGCGCAGAATGTTGGGCATCTTTACCAGTGAAGACGAGCACTTGATAATGCTGGCTGCGCGGGTGCACCAAGTATTTGAGGGCTAGCGATGAGCGATTATCCACTCTGCCATCACTGGCATGACGCAGATTACCAATAATATTGAGAACTTGAATGGGCTGCGGAAGCTTGCGGCGCAGCTGTAAGAGCGCGCGATAAGTGGCGAGCATCGTGTGCGGCTTGCCAGTTTTGGCGTCTAGTTTCGGATCAGCTGGTACAAATTGGCCCACACCATTGTAGATGCCAGCTAGTGAGACATACTTCGTGACCCGGGGTAGCTGCTTTTTTTTACCACTGGCTAACAGATAATGGGCTGCGGCCATCGTCCCCATGGAATGGGCGACCAAGTTAAATTGTTTAAATTGGTAATGCGCTTGAAGTGCTTTGATGACGGCAGTCAGATAACGGCCATCTTGGTTATAATTGGTATTGCGATTGTCCCGCAAGTTGATTTTAACAATGGGATGGGGACTGTTAGCAGGAAGCTGTCCTTGCAAGGTCACCTGACCATGATTGGCTACATCAGCAGTAATCACGTTGTGAGTGACTCCGGTGTTGATCGCGCGCGTAACAAGATAGTTTTCCGCCCGTGCGCTACTCCCATAGCCGTGGAGGAATAAGGTGGGGGTGCCAATTTTAGTGTGAACTTTGCTAGCTGGTGCTTGGTAGCGAGTCAAATAAAGACCAGCAGTACCACTAGCAATGAGGACTAGAGCAATTACGCCCCAACGGATGGGATGCTTCATGATAAAACCTCCTTCGATTAATAGTAGATTGTGTGTGTATCATAGCATAAGGAAAGATAGAAGACGTTATTGCCGCTTGTGGCTAAAAAATAATAAATTTTGAGCTTTTTTTGAAAAAAAGCTGATTATTAGTTTTCGTGTGCTATAATAAATCTTGTTGATACCTAAGAAAATTTAGTCGACGTTTACGTGTAATTTCTCTTGAGCGTTAATGACAGTTTTGGTTTAGGTTTTTTAATCTTAGGAGGATTATACTTATGAAAAATGGTACTGTAAAATGGTTTAATAGTGACAAAGGTTACGGCTTCATCGCTGGTGAAGACGGCACTGATGTATTTGTTCACTTCTCAGCAATCAAGGTTGATGGCTACAAGAGCTTAAACGAAGGCCAAAAGGTTACCTACGAAGTTGAACAAGGCGAACGTGGACCACAAGCAGTCAACGTTGTTCCAGAATAATGATGGAACAGGCAACTAAGCCGTTAGCTTAGTGTGCATTGTTGAGTTGTTTCAACTCAGAACGATTTGGAATTGTCAGTTGACAGTTCTAAATCGTTTTTTGTTGTGCTCAAATAGGTTGGCTACATCCTGGATTAAAAATATGTTACAATAACGCTACTTGATTAACTGCAAGGGGAGCCTAAGCGCTGAGATTAGGTTGAATTATCAACCTTAACCCTGTATGACCTGATCTGGTTAGTACCAGCGTAGGAATCGCAGCCAATAACTATGTGCTAGCTTTTTGCTGTCACTTAATTAAGGTTGAATTTCTCGTAAATTCAACCTTTTTTTGTTGGAATCGATCAGTCGCAATTAATTTGGTTTATTTAAAGGAGGTTGCGTATGAATTCGCAAAAATCAACTATTACTCATCCCACCGAACCACATCTACCTTGGGGCCAGACGCTACTCATTAGTGTCCAACATATCTTCGTGTCAAATGTCTGGCTAGATCCGATCTTCGTGGCTGCTTCGGCGGGATTATCGCTGGCATTGTCAGCTAACTTAGTGAATGCGATTTTTATTGCTTCAGGGGTAGTGACGCTGATTCAAGCCACTCGGCTGGTTAAACTACCCATTGTTCAGGGACCATCAGCCGCCTTTGATGCGCTCATGATTGATGCCGGAAAGAATGGCCTGCTTAGTGCGGCTGGAGGGTCGGTCTTAGCTAGTGGTCTAATAGTCATGTTATTAGCGGTCACTGGTTTATTAACCAAGCTGGTCAAGAAAATTACGCCTGAAATTACGGGAACAATTATCTTTTTGGTGGGGGTCTCGCTCGCGAATTTTACCCTATTAGAATTTCTAGGTGGGGCACCAGGTACACCCAGTTTTGCGGCCCCGACAACCTTATTAGTAGCGATTGTCACTGCGGGTCTGGTGGTCGGCTTGTCGCTCTTTGCTAAAGGGCTCTGGCATCGCTTTTCGTTCTTAATTGCATTAGTGGTTGGGGATAGTTTAGCTGCTATTTTACAACAGATTCATTTTAACGGCTTAGCCAGTCACGCCTGGTTGGGTTTACCACGATTGCTGCCATATGGCGCCTTAACCTTTAACTGGGCGATTTTTTTGTCATTCCTCATTGCATATGGGGTTGCAGTCGTTGAAGCTATCGGGGTTTATGAAGCATCAGCGGCGATGACTCAGGAAACGCTTAGTCCTAAACGGGTGCGTAATGGCATCATGGGTGAAGCGGCCGGCTCCATCCTATCTTCGTTGATTGGTGGTTTTCCCACGACCGCGTTTGCGCAGAATCTTGGGGTGATGAAGTTAACTGGCGTGCATTCTCGCAAGCCAATTTTATTAACCGGGAGTTTATTATTAGTCCTTGGTTTTTGTCCCAAGTTAGGCGCCTTTTTAGCGCTAACGCCAGCGGCAGTTATCGGGGGGATGTTCTTACCGGCGGCTGCTACCTTAGTCATCACTGGACTTAATATTCTTAAGCAGGTGAAACGGACCGATGCGACTGACTTAATTATTGGTTTATCAATTATTTTAGCGATTGCGCTACCAGGTTATGCGGCTGATTTTCCAAGTGCAATGCGACCACTCGTATCAAATCAGATTTTAGTTGGTGCGATTGCGGTTACAGTTTTGCATATTTGTTTACTAACAGTACCGCACTTAATTAGAAAGAAGTAGGTCAGATGAATACTGAAGCAGAAACAATCAAACAAGCAGTGCTCGCCTATATTGACACTTATCGTGGTGAGACCGCGCCGGATGCGGCTTTTAACACCTTAGCGATGCAAGTGTTCGCCTATCAATTTAAGTTTAATTTACCCTACCGTAAATATGCCCAAAGTAAGCGGCAAACCCCGTTGTTAGTCCAGGACTGGCAGCAGTTACCGCTCATGCCAATTAATGGGTATAAAACGTGCACCTTGTCGGCCACGCCAATTACGGCTGATGAGCCGGTGTTTATGTCCAGCGGAACGACTGATGCGGCCCATCTCAGTCGTAATTATCATCCCACTTTTGCTAGTTGGGATGCATCCATGAAGTATCCGTTTAAACATTATGTGATGCCTGATTGTGACCGCATGACCATTATTGGTCTCTTTCCTGGCGCCAACCAAAACCCTAATTCTTCGTTATCTCGCTATGTGACTAAGGCACTTGAGTATTTTGGTGATGATCACAGTCAGATTTTGGTGAATGAACAGGGCCTACTTTATCCAGAAATTGTGGCAGCCCTTACGACAGCTGTAGCGGAAAAGCGTCCCGTCATGCTCTTAGGGGCCAGCTTCTCCTACGTTCATTTGTTTGACTATTTGACGCAGCATCATTGTCAGTTTCGTTTGCCAATTGGTAGCCGTGTCTTTGATACCGGCGGCTTTAAGGGNNATTATTATCTCAATATGTATGGGATGACAGAAATTTGTTCACAATGTTACGACCAAAATTTACAAAATCTGGCAGCTGGCCAAGCTGTGAACTATCGTAAGCAAGCCCCAGCTTGGGTCCGCGTACAAATTTTAGACCCTGATCGCTTAACGTCAGTACCGTTTGGTCAAACTGGCCTCATTGCTTACTATGACTTGGCAAATTGGAATTCTTGTGTTGGAATTTTAACCGAAGATTTGGGGATTGCTGACGAGACTGGGTTCGAAATTTTAGGTCGAGTTAGTGGTGCGGCTGCTAAAGGCTGTTCGATTTCAATTGATCAGCTAGTCGCAGCGCAAACGCATAAGGAGTAGTGCATTCATGGCAACAGAAACGTCTCTGGATATCTTTTTTGCACCCGAGGGTACAACTTTTTCACAGTTTAAAATGCTGCCGGTCGCCGCGGATGGTAAGACTTACCAATTACGCTATCCGCTGGTTACGCCGGAGGAATTAACAGCACTGATTTCGCAGCTGCAGCAGGCACAAGCTGAGGTCTTAGCACCGCTCTCAGTGAACGACTTGGTGACTAAGCTGGGTAAAGCTGTCGCTTATTGGACTGACCCTAATTACCCTCTGCGCCAGCTCGCTGAACGGCTGTTACCAGCCATTACGGGGTACAATGCGGAGACGGTGCGTTTAGAGTTAAAACGTTTTGTGCGGGTTTTTCGGAAAAAGGAATTGCAGCGCTTTTTAGAAACAGAATTAGACCAACCTGCGATTCTGGATGATTTTCATCCCCAGAAGAGTGGTCAACTTACCCGCGCTTATGGCCCGGAGACCGTTTTTCAAGTTTTTTCAGGGAATATTCCAGGGCTACAAATTTGGTCATTGGTGATGACGACCTTAGTCAAGGCCAGCACGCTTGGTAAAACCTCCTTGTCGGAGCCACTCTTTCCTGTCTTGTTTATCCGCTCACTCGTCCAAGTGGATCCGCGACTAGCAGCTTGCTTTGTCATTTTGCCTTGGAAGGGTGGCACCAAGCCCCTTGAAACGGTTGCTGCCCGTCAAACTGCAGCGACGATTGTTTACGGGTCAGATCAAGCCGTGACTAGTATTGGGAAATTGGTCCCGTTAGACCACCGCTTTTTACATTATGGTCATAAAATTAGTTTTGCGATGATTGGACGCGAGGCGCTAACACCAGATCATTATTTAACGACCATCAAGCAAGTGGCGGATGATATCACGATTTATGATCAGCAGAGCTGCTTGTCGGCTCAGACCATTTTGGTTGAAGCTGGTGGTGCGGTGACGCCCTTGATGGTGGCACAGCTGTTGGCAACTGAACTTGAAAATGCCCAATTAAAGCGCCCACGGGCTCAACTCACACAAGCTGAAGCGGCTGCGCTAGTCCGGTTCCGGTCTGAAAATGATTTAGCGGCTTTAGCAGATTCGCAAATAAAAGTGTTTGCCAGCAAACAGAGTACTGCTTGGACGGTCGTTTATCATGGTCAACCTGGCTTTGCTGGCTCGCCGCTCAACCGGACGGTGCATATTTTTCAAATACCACACTTAGAACAAGCGCCAACCTACCTCACAGTGTATCGGCCCTATTTACAATCTTGTGGGTTAGCAGTTGGCCCAGAGCGGTTATTGCGCTTAGCTGCCCAGTTGGGAAAAGTCGGCGTTGGGCGCATTTGTGCCTTGGGAGAAATGACGCGAGCGCAAGCGGGCTGGCATCACGATGGGCAATTTAACTTGCTTGATTTATTGCGCTTTGTAGATATTGAACATCAAGCTGAATTAGCCGCCGAACCACTTGATCCGGATGTCGAATAAAGGAGGAGAGAGACATGTTATTGAAACAAAAGGTCGCCTTAGTGACCGGTTCCGGTCGTGGCATTGGCGCTGCAATTGCTGCCCAATTCGCCCAAGAAGGTGCTATCGTGGTTGTGAACCTTTTACAGTATCGTGAGCGTGCTGAAGCAACCGTCAAACGGATTAGGGAGGCTGGTGGCACTGCCATTGCCTTACAAGCGGATGTCACCCGGGCGGATGAAGTCAACCAATTGGTTAAGCAAATTTGGGCAGAATTTTCTGGTCTCGACATTGTCGTAAATAATGCTTTAAGTCATTACCGCTTTGACCCCAAGCAGCTTGAATTACTAACAACGATTCCATGGCAGTCATATCAGACGCAACTTAATGGGAGCCTGGGCGGTGCTTACAATGTTTGTCATGCTGCATTACCAGTCATGATGACGCAAGGTAGTGGCCGTATTATTAATATTGCCAGCAACTTAGTGCAATTTCCGGTGATTCCATATCATGATTACATTACCGCTAAAGCCGCGCTAATCGGCTACACGCGTTCGCTCGCTAGTGAAGCGGGGGCTTACGGTATTTTAGCCAATGCAATTGCACCGGGGTTGACTTACCCCACCGATTCTAGTCGGGCGACACCTGAAGATACCCGTGAAGCGATCATTAAACTGACACCCACTAAGCGATTAACTGTGCCCGCAGATGTGGCGGGGTGTGCTACCTTTTTGGCTTCAGATTTATGTCGTAATTTAACCGGGCAATGTCTCAGCGTTGATGGTGGTCTGGTGATGGGTTAAGGCTGCTTTATTTCCGATTTAACTGGTTTAGCTAATGGCTAAACCAGTTTTTTGGCATTGTGCTTGACTTTACTGTAGACAGCATATATAGTTGATTACATAAGCAACTAACTAATAAGGGGGTGTGATCATGCTGTTCAATTTTGATAGTACCGATCCGATTTATACCCAAGTAGCTGAGCAAGTTGAAGCAGCCATTTTGACACAGACTTATCGTGAGGGGCAACAGATTCCATCTACGACTGAAATTTCGAAGTACTTTCATATTAATCCGGCGACGGTACTGAAGGGATTCAATGTGCTAGTAGCCAAGGGATTAGTTGAAAAAAAGCGTGGCGTCGGGATGTTTGTCTCATCAGGTGCCTACCAGCGGTTGATTGATCATCGGCGAAATGAATTTTATCAATTGAAAATTCGACCACTCATTAAAGAGGCACAGCAGCTGCGTTTTTCGGAAGCAGCCTTATTGGATTTGATTAAGCGGGGGTTTGAAACAAATGACTAATGTGGGAATTCAAGTCAAACAAATTAGCAAACATTATCGGCACAGAGATGCTTTAAAAGGTGTCAGCTTAAACTTTGCACCAGGGAAAATTTATGGCTTGTTAGGGCGTAATGGCGCCGGGAAAAGTACGCTCTTAAATATTATTGCCAATCGTATTTTTGCTAGTAGCGGCGAAATTACCTTCGATGGAGTGGCATTTAAGAACAATGATCAGGCCTTGGGGCAGTGCTACTTGATGAGTGAAGTGAATTTATATCCAGATGGGGATAAATTGTCGCGGCTCTTTCAGAACACCGAACTGTTCTATGGTAGTTTTGATTATGCTTATGCTCACCGCTTAGCGCGCAAATTTGAACTCGATTTACATCAAAAGTTTGGCAAGTTATCCACCGGTTACCGCAGTATTTTCAAATTGATTGTGGCTTTAGCAAGTCCAACCCGTTATGTCTTCTTTGATGAGCCAGTGCTCGGGCTAGATGCCAACCATCGGGAATTATTTTACCGTGAACTGGTTGATAATTATGCCAAGACTAACCGGACGTTTGTCATTTCGACCCACTTGATTGAAGAAATTGCAGCAATGGTGGAACATGTCTTTATTATCAAGTCTGGCGAGCTGATTGTTGATGATGAAGTTGAACATTTATTGACGCAAGGGTATCTGATTACGGGAACTAAAGCGGATGTCCAGGCATATTGTCAGGGCATGAAGGTCTTAGGCCATGAGAACTTGGGAAGTCTCTACGGCTGCTATGTGCTGCTTGAAGATGGCACTTTACCTGCCACGCCAGCGAACATCACGACTGAACGGCTGGATTTGCAACGCTTGTTTGTGCAATTAACGAATATTGATGAGGAGGAGCTTGACGCATGAAATCGAAAACAATGAGAGTCACGACTTATTTCTTTAAGCATATGCTACGCCAAATATTTTACGGGGTTGGCGTGATCGTTGCCATCATACTTTTCAGCTGGTTGATGAGTGGTCACGACACAGGTTTTTTTGCTGATTTTCAACTGCAAATCGGTGTTTTCATTGGCTTCTTTGCCACCATTGTGGCGTTAACACCCTATGCTGATTTTAAATTATTAATTCAAAATGGGGTCTCACGACGGACCTTCTGGATTAGCCGCACCATAACTTTGGTAGTGATTAATCTATTCGGGCAAGTTTTGGGGATGATTTTTAATTTCTTTAAAATTGGGACACCAGCTACTGATTCGGTCACTTGGGATTTTTATGGTCACTTCTTCCACTCGGCTAGCCTCAACTGGGTGGTCTGGGTCGTCTTAGTATTTCTGGGATCAACGATGATGATATTATTGGCTAGCGTCGTGGGTAGCTGCTTTAGTTTATTGACGAAGCGCGTTCGGCGCTATGTCTTCTTAGCTTTAGCTGCCGCTTTCTTCTT
>DIDI01000012.1:0-281 GCA_002418055.1 Lactobacillus sp. UBA5804
GATTTAACGCAGGCTCGCCGGATGACTGTCCTTAAGCGCTTTAAGGCCGGTAAGTTAGATATCTTAGTGGCAACGGATGTGGCAGCTCGTGGGCTTGATATTTCTGGGGTAACGCATGTTTATAACTACGATATTCCACAAGATCCTGATTCTTATGTCCACCGTATTGGTCGTACCGGTCGTGCCGGTAAGAACGGCATGTCCGTTACTTTTGTGACGCCAAATGAAGTTGGCTACTTACATACCATTGAGAAGTTAACTAAGAAAGAAATGACGGCTTT
>DIDI01000012.1:441-21798 GCA_002418055.1 Lactobacillus sp. UBA5804
CCATTCCGGGGTCGTCGTTCTGGTGGTCATGGTCGCGGTGGTAAATTCGGTCATGGTCGCGGTGGTAAATTCGGTGGCCGTGGTGGTCATGGTGGCAAATTCGGTCACAGCCGCGATGGTAAATTTGGTCACAGCCGCGATGGTAAATTCGGCCACAGTCGTGATGGCAAGTTTGGCCATCACACGGATCATCGTTCTGAAGGACAACATGATCGTGGTGGTTCCAAGTATGGTTTCATTATTAACAAAAACCGTAAAGGTTAAGTGCTAGACAAGAAAGACGGGTTGGGATTGCCAACTCGTTTTTTGTCTAATTCTTTTAGCAATTATGAGGTGATGGGGTATGATTAGAGGTGTCGGGATTGATACGGTAGTGGCAGCTCGCATTGAGAAAGTGGTTAGCCAAGGCGATCACTTTGCTCGTGGGGTGCTAACGGACAAAGAGTATACACTCTATCAGCCACTTAAGTTCAGACGCAAAGTAGAGTTTCTCGCCGGCCGCTTCTCAGTCAAAGAGAGCTTTTCCAAAGCTTTCGGCACGGGACTGGGCAAGGCGGTTGGACTCAAAGACGTTGAAACCTTATGGGATGACAAAGGTAATCCCGTAACCACTTCAACAGTTTATCATGGTCAGATTCATGTCAGTATCTCCCATGATGGTCAGCAAATTGTTACCATTGTGATATTGGAGGACAGGTAAATGGTTCCAGGAATACACCGCGCGGCGCGTGTGAACGTTAATTTACAGGCGATTAAACAAAATGTGACTAATGAAATGCACCACCTCGCCAGGGGGCAACTACTATTTGCGGTAGTGAAAGCGAATGGCTATGGTCATGGTGCAGTGCCGGTAGCTAAGACGGCATTGGCAGCTGGTGCGAGCGGCTTTTGTGTGGCCTTGTTAGACGAAGGGATTGAGCTTCGAGCAGCTGATATTGTGGCTCCGATTTTAGTCTTAGGCGTCGTCCCAGCTGCAGCCGCACCAATCGCAGCCGTAGATGGAATTTCCCTTACGGTGCCGAATCTGGCTTGGTTACGTGCTGCTGCGCCGGCACTCAGTCAGCAGCAATTGCGCCTCAAGATTCATTTGGGCATTGATTCAGGGATGGGCCGCATTGGCTTTAGTGAAGACCGTGAATTTATCGCTGCGCAAGACTTTATCTTGGCACATGATTGCTTTGAAGTGGAAGGCATGTTTACGCATTTTGCCTCAGCCGACAGCCGGGATCATCGCTACTTTGACTTGCAAGTGAAAAAGTTTAAGCATATGCGTCAATTGTTAAAAGTAACCCCGCGCTGGATTCATTGTGACAATACCGCCGCAAGTGTCTTTGACAAAGCGCTGCCGAGTGATTTGGTCCGCTTCGGGATTGGGATTTATGGCCTAAATCCGTCAGCTAGTCCTAAGAGTGCTGAAATCCCTAGCAGCATTCCCTTAAAGCCGGCGCTCTCGCTCGTTAGCGAATTGACAATGGTGAAGACCATTCATGCCGGGGATGGTGTGGGCTATGGTGTCACGCATGTCGCAAGTCACGATGAGGTGATCGGCACTGTCCCAATTGGCTATGCCGATGGTTGGATTCGCAAATTTCAGGGCTTTCAGGTTAAAGTCGGTGACTTTTATTGTCCGATTGTGGGCCGCGTCTGCATGGATCAATTTATGGTCCAGCTGCCAGTGGTGCTCCCAGTTGGCACGCCAGTCGAACTTATTTCGGATGATCCAACTGCGCCTAATTCACTCAAGCATGCAGCTGATTATGTGGGGACGATTCATTATGAGCTCGCTTGTTTGTTGAGCGATCGTTTGCCGCGGGTTTATCAACATTAAAATGGGCAAAGAAAAAAGAAGTTCCTAGGAACTTCTTTTTTTGTTAGTAGTTGCTACTAATTTGGATTAAATCCAAACGCCAGGATTTTCATCACTCATGATGTTACGTCCCGCTTTTAAGTCTTCAATTTCAGACACAACGAAACTCTTACTCTCTAAACGTGCCACGACGGTTTTAAGGGTTGCTTCATCAATGCCAGCAGGTAAAGTGAACAGGGTACGGCGGACAAAATCCCCCGACAATTCACCCGCTGCGGCATCTAGCGTCATCGCACCAGCGATGTTACAATATTTCGAGATGATTTTGGCCATCTTGACTAAATTACCTTGGGCATTATCACTTAAGACCGTTAACACGTATGATCCATTCTTGATATTCCAGGAAGCTGATAGCATGTCGAGTAAACGGGCGTGTGTCAAAATACCATAGAACTTACCATCGTTGTCTAGCACAGAGATATAAGGCAAATCCTTAATATTAAAGAAAACTTGGTAAAATGGTGAATTAACCCGAATGGTTTTGGTCGCATTCTTAAGTAAGAACGTTACCGGTAGCTTCATATCGCCACCTTGCGATTTATGCCGGTAGATATGCATTTTGTAAATATTGCCACGAAAGATGGTACCCGTATCATCTAGAATCGGGACACAACGGTAGCCTGATTCTTCAAGTGTTTTAAGTGCTTCTTCCAAAGTGGCTTTTTCATTAACCGTGGTCAAATAGTCTTTCTTTAAGACCAGTGATTTGATAAGCATGTGAGGCCCTCCATAATAAATAAAATTAGTATAAGTATAACATAGCTCTTAGTTTTATTAAATAAGAATTAAATTAATTGAAAAGATACAACTCCATTGTAACAAGGGTGAGTGCTTTTAAAAAGCAGTGAATGTTAACTGCTTAGGCGGGTGTGCTAAAATTGAAAGATATGAGATTGAGGGGTAGTCATTAGATGAAAATGATTGTAGGCTTGGGAAATCCAGGCAAAGAGTATGATCGTACCAAGCATAATACTGGTTTTATGACCTTAGAAGCTTATTTGCGGCGGCAAGGTTACGAATTGAGTCGGACCAAATTCGAAGGGCGTTATAGCAAGCAAAAGCTGGACAATCAGGCTGTTTTGTTTCTAGAGCCACAGACCTATATGAATGAGTCTGGTCGTAGTGTTGGTCAATTTGCGCAATTTTATCACATTGCACCTAGTGATATTATGATTATTCAGGATGATATGGATATGCCAATTGGTAAGCTACGCTTGCGTACAGATGGCCGTTCCGGTGGCCATAATGGCATCAAGTCCATTATCAGTGCCCTCGGGACGACTAAGTTCAACCGCCTCAAGATTGGCATTCGTCACCCTGAAGGTGCAACCGTCGTCTCTTGGGTGCTGACGCCGTTTAATGCGGATCAGGAGAAACTAATGGATCAAGCATTTGCTAGCGCTGGTGATTTGCTTAGCGATTTTATCGCGGGTAAAGATAGCCAGTATTTAATGAATCAATATAATTAAACATGAAATTAACCGATTTTTTAACCACTGATCAAGCGCTCGTTACTTTTTTGAGTCAATTAAAACAAGTTAAGAACTCATTGCTCACCGGTGCTAGTGCCGGTGCTTTTAGCTTGCTGATAAAAGGCCTCGTGGCATTAAACGAAGATCCTATTATGTTGGTCATGCCAGATGAACACAAAGCACAGACGATGTATGCGGTTTTAAATGAGGTCTTAGCAGCCGACCAAGTCCAACTATTCCCCGTTGATGCGACCCTAGCAATGCAAAGCGCGGTCAGTTCACCTGACTTTTTGAGTCACCGGATTCAAGCTTTAAATTTCTTATTAAGTGGTCGGGCTGGGGTGGTTGTGACGACCCCACAAGGGTTACAATACCCGCTTTCACCAGCGCAACAATTTGCAAGCAGCCGGGTTTTGACGCCTGGGAAGAGTTATCCGTTGGGCGAGCTTAGTGAATGGTTGGTGGCAGCAGGCTATCGTAAAGAAAATATCATTGCTCGTCCCGGTGAATTTGCAATGCGAGGCGATATTGTTGATGTCTATCCCTTGGATCGTGAATCTCCAATTCGCATGGAATTTTTTGGGGATGAAATTGATACCATTAAGACGATGGATTTATCCACGCAGCGTAGTGGCGCTGCGATTACATCCTTAAAGCTGGGATCAGCGTTAGATCGTGTGTTTACTCCGGCGCAATTAACGCAGGCTGCTAAACTCATGGAGGTTGATATGGGCAAAGCACCGGCGCCACAAAAAGATGTGCTGGTGCATTTTGGCCCTGCTTTGGCGCTCCTTTCAGCTGGCAGTCTGCCGGATAATCAGGCTTGTTTGGCGGATTATTTATTACCGGAGCAGGTAAGTCTGCTCAGTTACTTAGCTCCTAATGGGCTGGTGCTGTTTGACGACTGGTCATTAGTGCAGCAGCAAGTGCTCGATAATAGTCAGCTAAATGCGGGTTTTATCAAAGAAGCGTTGCAGACGGGGGCGATGCTACCCGGCCAGAAGTTACGTTTAGACTTTTTTGACCTGATTGCACATGATGGGCACCATCGGCTCTACTATTCCTTGTTTCAGCGGACTTTAGGGCGGATTCGGCTTGATCAAATGTACCATTGGCAGACGCGGCAACCGCAGACGTTCTTTAGTCAAATGCCGCTGGTTCAAAGTGAATTAGCGGCTTATCAAAAACGCGGAGCTACAGTTGTGCTCCAAGCCGATAACGAGCAGCGCGCAAGGCAGATGCTAACGACGTTAGCTGATTTTGAAATTAAACCTACCTTAACGCGCGATGGCGAGTTATTAGCCGGGAGCACGCAATTATTGGTTGGCGGCTTTTCCCAGGGTTTTGATTTACCAAGCAGCCAGCTCGTTTACTTAACTGAGCGCGAATTATTTAATCAGCGGCCGCACCATCGCCGCCAAGTCAAAAATATCGAGAACGCCCAACGTTTACGCCGCTATAGTGATTTGAAGCCAGGCGATTACGTGGTCCATGTCAACCATGGGATTGGCCGCTTTGAGGGGATAAAAACTTTAACTAATCAAGGCGTTAAACGTGATTATATTACGATTACTTACCAACATGGTGATCAGCTCTTTGTGCCAGCAGATCAGCTTGGCCTCGTGCAAAAGTATGTCGGCAGTGAAGGTAAGACGCCAAAAGTTAATAAACTGGGCGGTAGTGAATGGGCAAAAACCAAGCAGCGGGTAGCCGCCACCGTTGATGACATTGCTGACGACCTAATTGAATTGTATGCTAAGCGTGAAGCTGAAAAAGGTTATGCCTTTAGTCCTGATAATGAGTTGCAGGCTGAGTTTGAAGCTGCTTTCCCGTACCCAGAAACACCAGACCAATTGCGCTCGATTAAAGAAGTCAAGCATGACATGGAACGGGCGCGTCCGATGGACCGCTTATTAGTCGGTGATGTGGGCTTTGGTAAAACGGAAGTCGCATTACGCGCAGCCTTTAAAGCGATTCAAGACGGTAAACAAGTGGCCTTCTTGGTGCCTACGACCATTCTGGCACAACAACACTATGAAACCATTAAAGACCGGCTAGGCCAAATGCCGGTTAATTTTGCTATGCTGTCACGTTTTCAAGGACCAGCTGAGAGTAAGGACATTCTTGCTAAACTCAAAAATGGGCAACTCGATTTGGTGGTTGGGACGCACCGGATTCTGTCAAAAGATGTTAAATTTCAAAGCCTAGGGCTCCTGATTGTCGATGAAGAGCAGCGCTTTGGGGTGAAACACAAGGAGCGGTTAAAGCAGCTCAAGGCCAATATTGATGTTTTGACACTAACGGCAACGCCGATTCCGCGGACCTTGCACATGTCGATGATTGGGGTGCGCGACTTGTCAGTCATGGAAACGCCGCCGCGTAATCGTTATCCAATTCAGACTTACGTGATGGCGCAAAATTCCAGTGTGGTCAAAGAAGCGATTAAACGTGAATTGGCACGTGCGGGACAAGTTTTTTATGTGCATAATCGGATTGGCGACATTGAAGAAGTGGTTGCTCGGCTCAGTCAATTAGTCCCAACTGCCCGCATTGCCTATGCGCATGGGCGGATGAACGAGCATCAACTTGAGGATATCCTTTATGCCTTTTTAAACCGTGAATACGATGTTTTAGTTACCACCACCATTATTGAAACTGGGATTGATATGCCGAATGTCAATACCATGATTATTGAGGACGCAGATCGATATGGCTTGAGTCAGTTGTATCAATTACGGGGCCGCATTGGACGTAGTGCCCGACTTGCCTACGCTTACTTTCTCTACCAGCCCAACAAGGTGTTAACTGAAACCGGTGAAAAACGCCTTGATGCCATTCGCGACTTTACGGAATTAGGCTCTGGTTTTAAAATTGCCATGAGTGATTTGGCGATTCGCGGCGCCGGGAATATGCTTGGTGCGCAGCAACATGGTTTTGTTGATAGTGTCGGTTATGACCTTTATTCGCAGATGCTCAAGGATGCATTACAAGCTCGTAAAGGCAAGAAGGTCGTCAAACATGGTAATGCTGAGTTAGACTTGAAGCTAGAAGCTTATATTCCTGATACCTATATCCCTGATCAAGCTGCTAAGATTGGCTTTTATAAAAAAATCAAGGCCGCTCAAAGTGATGATGAGTTGACTAAGCTGGGGGATGAATTGCTTGATCGGTTTGGTGATTATCCCGTAGCAGTTGAGAATCTTTTGCAAGTCTCCGCTTTGAAGCTATTGGCAGATGCAGCTGAGGTGAAAGTGATGACACGGACAGGCATCAGCTTAAAGATTGTCTTCACCGCAGCGGGGACTACTGAACTTAAAGGCCCAAATGTTTTTAAGGCAATGGCTCACGTGGCTTTTAAGGCACGGATTAGTTTAAATCAACGACAAGAACTCGTGGTGGTGTTCCAGTTAGCTGATGCGAAGAATCGCGTGGTATTTAACGAAATGAGTACTTTTTTAACGAGTGCCAGTGAAATTTTAACGAGGTAAATGATTATGAGAATTGATAAATTTTTAAAAGTATCGCGTTTAGTGAAACGGCGTACGGTTGCCAAAGAGATGGCTGATCAAGGTCGCATCAAGGTTAACGGCAAGAAGGTTAAGTCTAGTTATGACGTGAAGATTGATGATATCTTAGAGGTCGGCTACGGTGAGCGCGCGATTAAAGCTAAAGTAGTCGATTTGCGCGAAACGACTAAAAAGGCTGAGGCCATGGAATTGTACGAATTAGTTGATTAATGACATTTGACACTTAAGTGGCTATAATGTAACCAGGTGTCACTTATTTTAATTAGGAGAATGGTATGACTGGTCCACGCATTTACAATTCAGAAAGTCCGGAAGTGCAGCAAGCTCGGCTTGCCAAAAAACGCCAAAAGCGGGTTAAAGAGGTTCACCGAGTTCGGCGTAATCGCTTAGTCGCACTTTTTGCGTTCTTCTTTTGTTGCTTGGGGCTGACTTTAATCAATCAGCGTAACCAGGTTCAACGGATTGATGCCCAGACTAAAGGCTATCAAAGCAGTCTGAGCCAGTTGCAGCGCAAGCAGCAACTACTCCAAAATAAGCGGAATGATTTGCGCGATCCAGATTATGTGGCGAAGTTTTTGCGCTATAAGTTTTATTACTCTAAGCCGGACGAGAAAGTTTATCATATTCCAGAATAAGGTGAACTCATGACGTATCAAGTAGGACAAAGAGTCAATGGGGTGGTGACGCAGGTCAGCGCCCAGCAGCTAATCATTAAGCTGGCACAGGGTGGCAGTGGCAAAGTGGCTAGTAGCGATTTCGGTGATAATTGGGGGCGTGAGCAGCGTCGCTATCAGCCTGGTCAACCAGTCCGAGTAGTGGTTCTGCACCACCATCAAGGGCGGCTTGACCTATCGTTAACACAGGTTAATGCGCCTGAGCTAGTTGATCCAACCAATCCTTTTAATCAAGTGACGCCGGCACAGTTTGAGCCAGTTTTAGCCAAGACGGTGGCGGATGCCAAAGCGAAATTAAGACATTTAGAAGCTGTTTTAGCCGAATGACCCTTAGCGGGTCATTTTTTATTGGGTAGTGGATGATGACAATTAAAACTTTTTTCCAAACACATCAGCTTGTGATTACCGGTAAGACTTTGCTGGTAGCCGTTAGTGCTGGGCCAGATTCGATGGCCTTGTTAGAGATGCTACGTCAATTTCCAGCGGTGGTGATTGCAGCTCATTTTGATCATCAATTGCGTTCGGATACTAAGCAGGAAAGTCAGCTTTTGCAAGCCTACTGTCACCAGCATCAGTTGCGACTCATTGAAGGCTCTTGGCCAAAGGAAAAACAACCAGCTAGTGGCATCGAAGCGGCTGCTCGCAGTGCTCGGTATGACTTTTTAACTCGGACGGCCAAGCAAGTCGGGGCCGACTTTTTGTTAACCGCACACCATGGGGACGATTTAATTGAGAATGAATTGTTAAAGTGGCTGCGTTCAGGGTTGCCGTATGAAATGGCCAGCATGCAGGCGATTGGCCAAATGCAGGGGATACCACTATTGCGACCACTATTAGCAGTCAGCAAGGCAGATCTCACCCGCTATAATCAGAAGCACCACGTGCCCTACGTGGTCGATGGAACTAATCTAGCTGATGGAACATTACGTAATCGGCTGCGCCATCATGTCGTGCCGCAGCTAAAACAAG
The DNA here is from genome assembly GCA_002418055.1 of Lactobacillus sp. UBA5804. Classification (GTDB taxonomy): domain Bacteria; phylum Bacillota; class Bacilli; order Lactobacillales; family Lactobacillaceae; genus Lactobacillus. The sequence continues at coordinate 8,951 of DIDI01000012.1, forward strand.
AAAGTCCGCAATTAGGGACGCATGCGCTCATTTTTAGCGAGCAGATGCAGGTGATGCAAGACCTGCTAGCCAAAATTTGGCAGCAGTTACCGGTGGTCGTCTTGGTCAATGCACTGCGCATTAGTGCCGAGCAACTGGTACAGTTTAGTCCAGCGGAACAACAGCTTTTTTGGCAGTATCAGATTTGGCATCACTATCACGAGCGCGTGCAACAACTGGGAAAATATCGGTTGCTGTCGTATCAGGGACAAATTTACTTGCTAGGGATGCAGCCCGCTACCATGACAGCCCCCTTTTCAATTCAGTTAGACGTGCCTTTTCGGTTTGCCGAGCAGCGGTTTATGGTGACCACGCAGCAGCGAAGTGATGCCCAATTAGTAGGGACTTTTGTGGCACCAGCTGGCCCGCTGTCAGCCGGAAGTCTAGCACCGAACCAGCGGCTTCTATTGAAGAATGGTCAACATGTTCGGTCTAAGAAAAAATTTGCCGAGCATGCGATTCCCGCGGTGCTACGCCCAAGCTGCTTAGCGATTTTTACCACACAGCAGCCAGTCTTTGTGGCCCATTGTTATCAAAATCAGGTCTCACTAACAGCAGGGGTTAGATATTGGGTTTACCACTTTAAGAAAGTCTAAAACAATAGAGTGGGACGGTTTTTTGTGATATGCTTTACAACGTATCGATTAAAACTTTCGCGGAGGTTTATCAATGAAAAATAACCGGAATCGGCTTCTTTCCAATGGCCTGTTCTATATTGTTGTTTTCTTAGTTCTACTTTGGGGAATCAATTGGGCACTTGGCGGTTCTAGCAGCGCAGGAGCAAGTGAAAATATTAGCTACTCTGAATTTGTTAAGGAATTACGTCAAGGGAAGATTAAGGACTTTAGTGTGCAACCAGCTAATGGTGTTTATACTGTTGCTGGTTCTTATAAGTCTGCTCAAAAAGCTAAGGCTAAAGCATCAGGTTCGTTTGATTTCTTTAGTGGTAGTAGCAGCTCTAAGGTCACTCGTTTTGCCACGACGATGCTCCAAAATGATGCTAGTGTTGCAGTCGTACAACAGCTCGCACGGCAAAATAACGCTAAGATGACGAATCAAGGTGAGTCCCAATCCGGTAATTGGATTTCGACAGTGATTATGCTGGTGCCAACTTTGCTATTTATTGTCATGCTGTGGATGATGATGAATCAAAGTGGTGCTGGTGGTCGTGGTGGCAGCAATGGCATCATGAACTTTGGTCGCTCGCGGGTGAAACCACAAGATCCAGAGAAAAATCGCATTCGCTTCTCTGACGTAGCGGGTGAGGAAGAAGAAAAACAAGAATTAGTTGAAGTGGTTGAATTCTTACAGAATCCAGCTAAATATACTAAATTAGGTGCTAAAATTCCGTCTGGGGTACTGCTTGAGGGGCCTCCAGGTACTGGTAAAACCTTGCTGGCGCGTGCCGTTGCAGGTGAAGCTAATGTGCCATTCTATTCCATCTCAGGTTCTGACTTTGTCGAGATGTTTGTGGGGGTTGGTGCTAGCCGGGTACGTGATTTATTCAGCAATGCTAAGAAAAATTCCCCAAGTATTATTTTCATCGATGAAATTGATGCAATTGGTCGTCGCCGTGGTAACGGCATGGGTGGCGGTAACGATGAGCGTGAACAAACACTTAACCAATTGCTAGTCGAACTGGACGGCTTTCAGGGTGACGAAGGGGTCATTGTAATTGCGGCGACTAACCGTTCTGATGTGCTTGATCCAGCGCTACTGCGTCCAGGTCGGTTCGACCGGAAGGTATTAGTTGGGCGTCCAGATGTTCGTGGTCGTGAAGCTATTTTGAAGGTTCATGCGAAGAATAAGCCACTGGCTGCTGATGTCGATTTGAAAGAGGTAGCTCGTCAAACCCCTGGTTTCGTGGGTGCTGACTTAGCGAATGTCTTGAACGAAGCAGCTTTGGTCGCTGCACGTCGTAATGGTGTCGCTATTAATGCGTCCGATATTGATGAAGCTGAAGACCGAGTAATTGCTGGTCCGGCTAAGAAAGATCGCTTGATTTCTGATGCTGAGCGGCGCCGGGTAGCATTACATGAAGCTGGCCACTCAATCTGTGGTCTAGTTTTAAGTGATTCGCGGACGGTCCGTAAGGTAACCATTGTTCCTCGTGGCCGTGCCGGTGGTTATAACATTATGTTGCCACGGGATGATCAATTTATTTTGACAAAGAAACAATTATTCGAACAAATCGTCGGTTTAATGGGTGGTCGTGCCGGTGAAGAAGTGGTCGTTGGTGATCAATCAACGGGTGCTTCTAATGACTTTGAACAAGCAACGCAAATTGCGCACAGCATGGTCGTTAGTTATGGGATGACCGATACCCTTGGGATGGTTCAGCTTGAAAAAGAGGGCGAATACAATCCTTATGGTGGTAAACCTTATAGTGAGGCAACTGCTGCTAAAATCGACGAGGCGGTCAAACGATTGCTCGATGAGGGGCATGCCAAGGCAGTCGAAATCGTCGAAGCTAATCGTGAGAAACATCGCATCATTGCTGACGCGTTGCTGCAGTATGAAACTTTGGATGAGAAACAGATTATGTCCTTATATAAGACAGGCGAGATGCCGGTCAAGGATCATGAAGATTACCCGAGTGAAAACAAGGCCTCTACTTTTGAAGAGGCGAAAGCAGCTTTGCGGAAAAAGGAAAATGAGCGTGTTGAAGATCAGGATAGTGACGCAAGTGCAACTAAACCAGCAGCGCCAACTGAACCTAAGTCAAGTTCCAATACGGAATTAGACAAGGAGAAGAAAACTGCTGCGGACACACCTGCTGATCATTCATCAGATTCAGAATAATGTTTAGATAAGATGAGGCCGTAAGGCCCCATTTTTTTAGGGAGAAAAGTATGGACGATTATTTAGTCAAAGCCATGGACCGGACTAAAACATTGCGCCTTTTAGCCATTACTGCTAAAGGGATGGTAAGTGAAGCACAACAGCGCCATGATGCTTGGAAAAACTCTGCTGCAGCATTAGGTCGTACCTTAATTGGGAGTGTGCTACTAGCCGGTGCGGAATTAACCCCACACGAAGAGTTGACAGTGCGCTTGCTCGGAAATGGTCCCGTTGGTCCGATTGTGGTGACTGCCAAAGCCGATTTAACGGTGAAAGGTTATGTGAAGAATCCCCATGTCGCTTTGCGTGCTCGTCCAGATGGTCATATCGATGTGAAAGCTGGCGTGGGTCAAGGCTGGTTAGAAGTGACCAAAGATCTCGGCTTAAAACAACCCTATACCGGTCAAGTTCCGATTGTATCTGGTGAAATTGCAGAAGATTTTGCCTATTATTTGACCAAATCAGAACAGATCCCTTCCGCGGTGGGCTTGTCGGTCTTTGTTAATCCTAATAATACGATTGGAGCTGCCGGTGGTTTCATGCTTGAGGCATTACCGGGCGCGAGCCAAACACTGATTACCCAAACGATTGCGCGCATTAAAGCCATGCCGCAACTATCACGTTCGCTATTAGCTGGGATGACCCCTGAAGCCTTGGCCCGCCAAATTTTGGGTGATGATTGTCAGCTTTTTGCACCGCAACCGATAGCATTCAAGTGTGATTGTTCGAAAGCAAAATATGCCAAAATTTTGGCAACACTTGAACGGCATCAATTACATGACATGTTGGCACAAGATCACGGTGCAGAACTAACCTGCTCCTTCTGTGGTAACCAATATCACTACGATGAAACGGAATTAGCAACCATCTTGGCTGGTAAGCAAAAATAGCCCTTAACTGTACCCTCCATTCAGGGAAAAAAGTTGCCCTTTACGGCTTTTTTGCTATCATTAAGATATTTGAGAGGATGATTTAGGTGAATAATAGCTGGAAAATTCGTGATTTGACGATTCCTAATCGTGTCGTCATTGCGCCCATGGCAGGTGTCTCCAATAAATCATTTCGGATGATTTGTAAGGAATATGGTGCTGGCCTCGTGGTCTGTGAGATGATTTCTGATCATGGTATCATTTACCATAACGAGAAAACTTTAAATATGTTGCAAGTGGATCCTGGTGAACACCCCATGAGTATCCAGATTTTTGGCGGGACTGAAGACACCCTCCTGGAAGCAGCCGAGTATATTGATCAGCATACCGCCGCCGATATCATTGATATTAATATGGGCTGTCCGGTCCCTAAAGTGACTAAGACCGATGCCGGTTCTAAATGGCTGCTTGATGCCAACAAAATTTATCAAATGGTTCATAAGGTTGTTCAGAATGTCTCTAAGCCAGTTTCGGTTAAAATGCGGATTGGCTGGGATCAAAAGCACGTCTTTGCGGTGGAAAATGCGTTAGCTGCCCAAGAGGCAGGGGCTAGTATGCTAGCGATGCATGGCCGGACGCGTAAACAAATGTATATGGGACATGCTGATTGGAAAATTTTGCATGATGTCGCACAGGTTTTAGATATTCCATTTGTTGCTAATGGTGATATTACTAGTCCTGAATTAGCTAAGCAGGTTTTAGATGAAACAGGTGCTACTGCAATCATGATTGGCCGGGCCGCTTTGGGCAATCCTTGGATGATCAAAGCCATGACCCATTATCTAGACACTGGTGAGCGCCTTAAGCCGCAAAGCGTTCGTGAGAAGGTGGCCACCGCTGAACATCAATTAGATGGGCTCGTCGATTTGAAAGGCGAAAAGATTGCAGTTCCAGAATTTCGCCAACAAGCTGCCTACTATTTGAAGGGGGTAGCGCGCTCAGCGCGTACTCGTGCTAAAATAAATGAAGTATGGACGCGGCAAGAAGTACACGACCTGTTGGATCAATTTGTGGATGACTATGAGAAACGGGCTGCTCAAAAAATAGCGCGTCGGAGTGAACAGTTGATGGAGGAAAAATAAGTGGCAAAGAATGAAATGAATGACCAATTACTGGTGCGTCGCCAAAAGCTCGACGAACTACGTGAAAACGGGATTGACCCCTTTGGCTCTAAATTTGCCCGTCAAGACTTAGCCAAGACTTTGGCACAGAAGTATGATGTACGGGATAAAGAAGAATTAAACGCTGCCAAGCTGGAAACCAAAGTTGCAGGGAGAATGCTTGCCAAGCGGGGCAAGGGAAAAGTTGGTTTTGCTGACTTATATGATCGTTCTGGGAAAATTCAAATTTACGTTCGTAAGGATATCGTTGGGCCTGATAACTATCAGATTTTTAAAAAGGCCGATATTGGTGATTTTCTAGGGATTACCGGCGAGATTATGAAGACAGATACTGGCGAGCTGACGATTCGGGCAACCCATGTCACCTTCTTATCAAAGGCTTTGCGCCCATTACCAGATAAATTCCATGGGTTAAAAGATGTTGAACAAATTTATCGCCAGCGGTATTTGGATTTGATTACCAATCGTGAGAGTTACTTACGTTTTGTTCATCGTACCCAAATTATCCAAGCCATTCGTGATTACTTAAATAAAGCTGACTTTTTGGAAGTGGAAACGCCAGTTTTGCATAATATTCCTGGTGGCGCTGAAGCCCGTCCCTTTATTAGTCACCACAATGCTTTAGATATTGATTTGTACATGCGGATTGCGCTTGAATTACCACTAAAACGATTAATTGTCGGTGACATGGAGCGCGTTTATGAAATTGGGCGTGTTTTCCGGAATGAAGGTCTCGATACCAAACATAATCCTGAGTTTACGGAGCTTGAATCTTACGCTGCTTATTATGACTTTCATGATGTTATGGATGAAGCTGAAGGCATCATCCGGGCTGCTGCCAAAGTGGTGTCAAAAGACGGCAAGATTAACTACCAAGGGACTGAGCTTGATTTAGGTAAGCCATTCCGCCGTGTACACATGGTGGACTTCATCAAGGAACAAACCGGCGTCGATTTCTGGAAGCCAATGAGTCTTGACGAGGCGCGTCAAGTCGCAGAAGATCACGGTATTCACGTTGAATCCTTCTGGACTGTGGGTCATATCATTAATGCCTTCTTTGACACTTTTGGTGAAAAAGCCATCGTTGATCCAACCTTTGTTTACGGTCACCCGGTGGAAGTATCACCTTTGGCGAAGAAAAATGCTGAAGACCCACGCTTTACCGATCGGTTTGAAATTTTCATTATGGGTGCGGAATACGGCAATGCCTTTTCAGAATTGAATGATCCTGATGATCAGCGTCACCGTTTCGAAGCTCAAATGGCAGAGCGCGAAGCCGGCAATGATGAAGCAGATATGATTGATGAGGATTATCTCAGAGCCATGGAGTTTGGGATGCCACCAACTGGCGGCTTGGGGATTGGAATCGACCGTCTGGTAATGTTGTTAACCGACGCACCCGCAATTCGAGATGTGCTACTCTTCCCAACGATGCGTCCTGAGACGGTTAGCGATGTTGAAGCAGAAGTGCAAGCAGACTTAGCTGCTAAAAAGCCAAAAGCATAAATCAAATGCTGACATAGCTTGCAAAGAAACTTATTTTTGGTATAATTTTCTTTGTTGTGCGGAAGTAGTTCAGTGGTAGAACATCACCTTGCCATGGTGGGGGTCGCGGGTTCGAATCCCGTCTTCCGCTTCGTTTAAAGCATCAAGATTTTAGGATCTTGGTGCTTTTTTGTCTCCCCCTTAGTAGCAGTGGTCTTTTTTTCACAAAAGGGCTTGTCAAACCAAGGGACTTTGCTATAATAGAATCTGTTACGCGGAAGTAGTTCAGTGGTAGAACATCACCTTGCCATGGTGGGGGTCGCGGGTTCGAATCCCGTCTTCCGCTTATCATAAGGACTCGCCTCGGTGGTGGGTCTTTTTGTTAGAGCGGGAAATAGCTCAGCTTGGTAGAGCGCTACGTTCGGGACGTAGAGGTCGCAGGTTCGAATCCTGTTTTCCCGATATTGGTTCATTGTGCGTTGGCACGGTGGGCTTTTTATTTTTTAGTCGATTTGGCGGTTAAATTAGCTGTTTCGCTGCACATTGGTTAGAATGAAATTGTAATGTTTAAAATGAAGGTGGTGTCACTGAGATGAAAATGTCATACAGTCAAAGTGCAAATCAAGCATTAGAAATTGCCCGTGAACAAGCACAAGCTTTTCACCATCGGTTAGTTGGATCAGAGCATGTGTTACTGGCTTTAGTTATCGAGTCAGAGGGCGATGCTGGAAAATTGTTGCGATCATGGGGCCTCACGCCTGCAGCAGTGCGCGAAGAGATTGAACGTTATACTGGTTACGGCTCAGCTGCGCCAGCAAGTTATATTGAACTTTCACCGCGCCTAAGTGTGGTACTCGATTATGCGCGCCGGCTGGCTAGCCGGGCTGGCGATACGGAAATTAAGACCAGTCATGTGCTATTAGCGCTCGTTGCCAGTGATAAAATTTTAGCAGTTGCAGTCATGAAGAATTTGAACGTTAATACTGACCGCTTGCAAATGGCGTTAGAAGATAGCTTGATGCAGCATAATCCAGAAGCTGATTTTGCGGATTCAGCTGATTGGTTAGCGCCTGATCAAGCAGCTAGCGCGACCGCGCAGCCAAAAAGTGGCACGCCTAGTTTGGATAAGGTAGCGATTAATCTAAATCAGCGGGTTCAAAAAGGGGAGATTGATCCTGTGATTGGTCGTCGTCCTGAAATTGCCCGAGTTATCCAAATTCTGTCGCGCAGAACTAAAAATAATCCCGTCTTAGTTGGCGAACCGGGAGTTGGTAAGACGGCTGTGGCTGAAGCTATCGCGATGGCAATTGTTCAGAAACAAGTACCACAAGGATTACTACATAAGCGTGTGATGGCGCTTGATATGAGCAGTTTAGTGGCAGGAACTAAGTATCGCGGTGAGTTCGAAGAGCGCATGACTAAAATTCTGGCCGAAATCACGCAAAGCGGCGATGTCATTTTGTTTGTTGATGAAATGCATACGTTGATTGGCGCTGGCAGTGCAGAAGGGGCGATTGACGCCTCCAATATTTTGAAACCATCACTGGCCCGGGGCGATTTGCAAATGATTGGTGCAACGACCTTTGATGAATATCAAAAGTACATTGAACGCGATGCTGCTTTGGCGCGCCGCTTCCAGCAGGTAAAATTAGATGAACCGTCTAAAGAAGCTGCTTTAGAAGTTTTACGCGGGCTAAGACCTAAATACGAAGCTTATCATCAGGTCAGCATCACTGATGATAGTTTAGTGGCGGCAGTTGACTTGTCAACGCGTTATATCGCCGATCGCTTTTTACCTGATAAGGCAATCGATTTGGTAGATGAAGCGAGTGCTGCTGTTAAAATTAAACACAATATTCGGGTCAACCCTCGACTTGAACAAATGAATCAACAGATTCAGAAACTGATGAAGCAAAAGAATACGGCTGCCGCTAGTCAGAACTTTGTAGAAGCAGCGCAATTACAGGAGCGCCAAAATGGTCTCCAATTGCAACGTGAAAAGCTTACTAAGAAGTTAGCGGATTCTGCTAAAAATCGTGCGGTTGTTGGCGTGAATGATATTGCACAAGTCGTTTCCGAATGGACTGGTGTGCCAGTAACGCAAATGGCTCAGGTCGAGTCGAGACGATTACTTCACTTAGAGGATGAACTGCATCATCGCGTGATTGGTCAAAATAAAGCAGTCTCTGCAGTTGCGCGAGCTATTCGCCGTAGTCGCAGTGGGATTAAAGATGAGCAACGACCAATCGGTTCATTCCTCTTTTTAGGCCCAACTGGTGTGGGTAAAACGGAATTAGCTAAAGCGGTTGCGGCTTCATTCTTTGGTAGCCCTGCTAATCTGATTAGAATCGATATGTCGGAATACATGGATCAGATTGCTAGTACCAAGATGATTGGCTCGGCCCCAGGTTACGTGGGGTATGAAGAAGGGGGCCAATTGTCGGAGCAAGTTCGACGCCATCCGTATTCAGTTGTTCTACTAGATGAAGTTGAAAAGGCCCATCCTGATGTCTTTAACTTATTGCTACAGGTACTAGATGATGGCTTTTTGACCGATGCTAAAGGTAGACAGGTTAATTTTCGGAATACCATTGTGATTATGACTTCAAATCTAGGATCGCATCGGGTTTTTGATGATAATGCCCTAGGCTTTAATGCTAATGCGGCTGAAGCTGAAAAAACGCACCGGATTAACATGATTAAGGAAGCCACGAAGCGTTTCTTCCGGCCAGAGTTTTTGAACCGGATTGACGAGACCATTATTTTTGATGAACTGACGAAAAAGCAACTGCGTCAAATCGTCGGCTTGTTGACAGCCAAGCTAACGAAACGGCTAGCACGACAAGGTATCATTTTAAAATTATCTCCAGCAGCTTTGGACCAGCTGGTTAAAGCCGGCTATTATCCTGAAAACGGTGCACGACCATTACGTCGTGCGATTCAGACTAAGCTTGAAGATCGGATTGCGGAAATGCTGATTGAGCGCCAAATTGTCAAAGGGAGCACACTAAAAGTTGGTGCCAGCCATGGCGACCTAAAGTTTACGGTGCAAACGGCAACTCCTGTTAAATAACACATGTGAGGTTTTTGTTGACTTCATACGCGCGTTAGCGTAGAATGGGAAATGATTTTAAAAGGCTGAAATTCAGGATTTTGTTGATCTATTGTCCAGCAAAATGATGAAAGGCAAAAACGACAAAGCGTTGTTTTTGTCTTTTTTATACCTTAAATCCAGCGCTTTATAATTTGTAATTAAAATGTAATATTTGCTTTCCTATCACGAAAGGATGTTTTCTTTGCTGAATGGACATGTAGTAAATTACGGTAATCATCGGACAAGACGTAGCTTCTCCCGCATCAAGGAAGTACTTAAGCTGCCTAACTTAACTGATGTGCAAACCGAGTCGTATAACTGGTTTCTAAATGAAGGAATCAAAGATGTCTTTGCTGACATCATGCCAATTAATGACTTCTCTGGCAAGTTATCATTAGAGTACGTTGACTATAAGTTGACTGATCCTAAGTACACTGTCGATGAAGCGCGTAATCATGATGCTACTTATTCGGCACCAATGCATGTAACGTTGAAGTTAACCAATCAAGAGACTGGCGAAATTAAGACGCAAGATGTTTTCTTTGGCGATTTACCACTGATGACGCCATCAGGCTCATTTATTATTAATGGTGCCGAGCGGGTTATTGTATCACAATTAGTGAGATCACCTGGGGTTTATTACACGGGCGAATTTGATAAAAATGGGCGTCAAATCTTTGGTACAACGGTGATTCCTAACCGAGGTGCTTGGCTGGAATACGAAACAGATGCTAAAGATGTTTCCTACGTTCGGGTTGATCGGACTCGTAAATTACCAATTAGTATTTTGATTCGCGCCATGGGGATTGGCTCAGATGCTGATATCCTCGATATGTTTGGTAAGAACGACACCTTATCCTTTACGCTTGACAAGGATGTTCATAAAAATCCAGCTGATTCACGGGTCGCTGAAGCCTTAAAGGATGTTTATGAGCGACTACGTCCAGGTGAACCAAAGACTACAGATTCATCACGTTCACTTTTGTATGCTCGCTTTTTTGACCCACGTCGTTATGATTTAGCCGCTGTTGGTCGCTACAAGGTTAACAAGAAATTATCACTTAAGAATCGGTTATATGGGCAAACCTTGGCTGAAACTTTGGCTGATCCTGATACTGGTGAGATTATCGCTAAGAAGGGCACGGCTGTTAATCATGAAGTGCTTGATCGCTTAGAGGCTTATCTTGACCGTGACGATTTCAAGATGGTGACCTATGAACCTTCAAAAGAAGGGGTCTTGTCAGATCCAATTACCGTACAAGAAGTTTTGGTCTACTCTAAAGCCGATCCTGAAAAAGTTGTTAAATTAATGTCTAATGGTCACATTGGCAAAGAAGTTAAGCATTTAACGCCAGCTGACATTTTAGCTTCCATCAACTACTTCTTTGGTTTACAAGAAGAATTAGGCCGAACAGATGATATTGACCACCTGGGGAATCGTCGTATTCGTCGGGTTGGGGAATTATTACAAAACCAATTTAGAATTGGGTTAGCACGGATGGAACGGGTTGTACGTGAACGGATGTCAATCCAAGATCCTTCAACCGTTACTCCCCAGCAGTTAATCAACATTCGTCCGATTGTGGCCAGCATTAAAGAGTTCTTTGGTTCATCGCAATTATCACAATTCATGGACCAACATAACCCATTAGGCGAATTAACGCATAAGCGTCGGATGTCTGCCTTAGGGCCTGGTGGTTTGACTCGTGATCGTGCCGGCTATGAAGTTCGGGATGTTCACTATACGCATTATGGTCGCCTTTGCCCAATTGAAACGCCAGAAGGTCCTAATATTGGACTGATTAACTCTTTAGCTTCTTATGCCATTATTAATGAATATGGTTTCGTTGAAACGCCATATCGTCGGGTTTCATGGAAGACTCATAAAGTAACGGATAAGATTGACTACTTGACGGCTGATGTCGAGGATAATTACATCATTGCTGGTGCTAACACCCGGTTAAATGAAGATGGTTCCTTTAAAAATGATATTATCTTAGCGCGTCATAAGGAAGATAACGTCGAAGTTACACCAGACAAGATTGACTACATGGATGTTATTCCGAAGCAAGTTGTTTCGATTGCTTCAGCCTGCATTCCTTTCCTAGAAAATGATGACTCGAACCGGGCTTTGATGGGGGCTAACCAACAGCGTCAAGCTGCGCCTTTAATTAATCCTCATGGCTCTTTAGTCGGAACTGGGATGGAGTATCGTGCTGCGCATGACTCTGGTGCTGCCATTGTGGCTAAGGCTGCTGGTAGTGTTGAATATGTTGATGCCAATGACATCCGAATTCGCCGTGAAGATGGCACGCTTGATAGCTATCATCTTGAAAAATACCGTCGGTCTAACAACTCTAAATCTTACAATCAGACCCCGAATGTCAAATTGGGCGAAGTGGTTGCTGCTAGTGATGTGATTGCCAATGGTCCAACCATGGATGATGGGGAACTTGCTTTAGGGCAAAACCCAGTCATTGCCTTCATGACTTGGAATATGTACAACTATGAAGATGCCATCATGCTGTCTGAGCGGCTAGTGAAGGATGACGTTTATACCTCAATTTCAATTGAGGACTGCGAATCTGAAGCTCGTGACACCAAATTGGGGCCTGAAGAAATTACGCGCGAATTGCCAAACGTTGGTGAAGAAGCCTTGAAGAACTTAGACGCTGATGGGGTTATCCGGATCGGTGCTGAGGTTCGTGATGGTGATATTTTGGTCGGTAAGGTAACACCTAAGGGTGTGACTGAATTATCGGCTGAAGAGCGGTTGTTGCATGCTATCTTTGGTGAAAAAGCACGTGAAGTACGTGATACTTCATTGCGTGTTTCACATGGTGGTGGCGGTATTGTGCAGGACGTTAAAGTCTATACCCGCGAAGCCGGTGATGAATTATCCCCAGGCGTTAATACCTTAGTGCGCGTTTATATTGCTCAAAAACGTAAAATTCAAGTCGGCGATAAGATGTCCGGTCGTCATGGTAATAAGGGTACGGTAGCGATGGTTGCCCCAATTGAAGATATGCCTTATTTGCCAGATGGTCGTCCCGTTGATATTTGTTTGAACCCAATGGGTGTCCCATCACGGATGAACATTGGTCAATTGCTCGAATTGCACTTGGGTCGCGCAGCTGATAACCTCGGAATTCACGTTGCCACGCCAGTATTTGATGGTGCGAGTGAAGATGATGTTTGGGATACTGTCCGCAAGTCTGGTGTTGATAAAGACGGTAAAACGGTTATTTACGATGGCCGTAGTGGCGAACCATTCCACAACCGGGTGTCTGTCGGCATCATGCATTATCTGAAGCTGACTCACATGGTTGATGATAAGAT
>DIDI01000012.1:21836-25682 GCA_002418055.1 Lactobacillus sp. UBA5804
GGTAAAGCACAATTTGGTGGCCAACGGTTTGGTGAAATGGAAGTTTGGGCACTAGAAGCCTATGGCGCCGCTTACACACTACAAGAAATTATGACTTACAAGTCTGATGATGTGGTCGGTCGTGTTCGTGCCTATGAGGCGATCGTTAAGGGGGAACGGATTCCTAAGCCAGGTGTACCAGAATCATTTAGAGTTTTGGTTAAAGAATTACAATCACTTGGTCTAGATATTCGTGTCCTTGATATGGATCACAAGCAAATTGAATTACGTGATATGGACGACGATACTAACGAACGCCTGAACATTGATACTTTGTCACGGATGGCTGAAGAGCAAGAAAAGAAGAAGTTAGCCAAGGAAACTGAAGATGCGGAGAGTGAATCAGGTGAAGCAGAGAGCAGTTCAGAACCAGTTGCTGAGCCCACTGCAACACCAGTCGACGAATCTGACAACCAGGTGTCTAAGTAACAGGAGGTTAAACTTTTGATCGATATAAACAAGTTTGAAAGTATGCAAATAGGTCTTGCTTCACCCAACAAGATTAGAAGTTGGTCATATGGTGAAGTTAAAAAGCCTGAGACTATCAACTACCGTACTTTGAAACCAGAAAAAGATGGGTTATTTGACGAGCGAATCTTTGGGCCAACCAAGGATTGGGCTTGTGCCTGTGGTAAGTACAAGGGAATCAGATACCGCGGTATCGTCTGTGATCGATGTGGGGTTGAAGTCACCTCTGCTAAGGTAAGACGTGAACGGATGGGCCATATTGAATTGGCTGCTCCGGTAACGCATATTTGGTATTTCAAGGGCATCCCGTCACGGATGGGGTTAGTTCTTGATATTTCGCCGCGTTTATTAGAAGAAGTTATATATTTCGCTGCTTATATTGTCATTGACAATGGTGATACTGAGCTTGAGCCTAAGCAGTTATTAACTGAAGCTGAATATCGTGAACAAAAAGCTAAATACGGCAAGCGTTTCACTGCTAAGATGGGTGCTGAAGCTATTCGAGACTTGTTGAAGAAAGTTGACCTTGAACAAGAGGTGGTTGACTTAAAGAAACAACTTCAGAGTGCAACGGGTCAAAAACGGACTCGTGCCATTCGTCGTTTGGATATTTTGGATGCCTTCAAGGATTCTGGCAATGAGCCAGAATGGATGGTAATGGATGCTGTTCCAGTTATCCCGCCAGATTTGCGACCAATGGTGCAACTAGAAGGTGGCCGTTTTGCCACATCTGATTTAAACGATTTGTACCGTCGGGTCATTAACCGTAACAACCGATTGAAGCGCCTGCTTGATTTAAATGCACCTAATATTATTGTCCAAAATGAAAAACGGATGTTGCAAGAAGCAGTCGATGCGTTAATTGATAATGGTCGTCGTGGTCGTCCGGTTGTAGGGCCAGGTAACCGACCATTAAAGTCCCTTTCACACATGTTGAAAGGGAAGCAGGGCCGGTTCCGTCAGAATTTACTTGGTAAGCGGGTCGATTATTCTGGCCGTTCAGTTATCGATGTTTCATCCAAGCTGAAGTTTTATCAATGTGGGGTTCCGCGTCCAATGGCATTGGAACTCTTCAAGCCATTCATGATGCACGAACTTGTTAAACGCGGGATTGCTTCTAATATCAAGAATGCCAAACGTAAGATTGATCGTGAAGATGATGATATTTGGGATGTGCTAGAAGACGTGATTAAGGAGCGTCCAGTTCTTTTGAACCGGGCACCTACTTTGCACCGCTTGAGTGTCCAAGCCTTTGAGCCGGTATTAGTCCCAGGTAAGTCTATTCGTCTTCATCCGCTTGCTTGTGAAGCCTACAATGCTGACTTTGATGGGGACCAAATGGCCATCCATGTGCCATTATCTGATGAAGCAGTTGCTGAATCACGCTTATTGATGCTTGCTGCTCACCATATTCTGGCACCAAAAGATGGTAAGCCAATTGTGACGCCATCACAAGACGTGGTGTTAGGGAATTACTGGTTAACGCAAGCTGAAACTGGCCGTGAGGGTCAGGGCATGGTCTTTAGCTCACCAGCAGAAGCAACCCTAGCCTATGCGAATGGCGACATTCACTACCATACAATTATTGGCATTGCTGCTGATTCGATGCCAGATAAGCCATGGCCGAAGGATTATGAACACGGCATCTTCATTACGACCTATGGTAAAGTAGTCTTTAATCAAATTTTCCCGAAAGATTACTTCTATCTGAATGAACCGACTGAAGAAAACTTGAACCATCCGCTTGCTGCTAAATACTTCTTACGTGCTGGTGAGAAGGTTTCTGAACGGATTGACGATGTGGCTGATGATTTAATCAAGACGCCATTTAAGAGCAGCTTCTTATCTGATTCGATTGCCAGTATCTATAAGTATTACAAGGTACAGCGCACCTCAGAATATCTTGATGACTTGAAAGAATTGGGCTACACCGCCTCAACGACTTCAGGTATTACCATTGGGATGACTGATGTTCCTGAGATTGCTGATAAGGATGATAAGGTAGCTGTTGCCCATAAGAAGGTTGACACAGTTTCCAAGCAATTCAGACGTGGTCTTATTACTGAAGAAGAGCGCCATGATCGCGTGATTAGCATTTGGAACCAATGTAAAGATGAAGTTCAAAATGAAATTGCGCAGATTTATGATCCACGTAATCCAATTACCATCATGGCCGACTCTGGTGCCCGTGGTAACATTTCTAACTTTACGCAATTAGCTGGGATGCGTGGCTTGATGGCGACGCCTAACGGTGGTCTGTTTGAGATTCCAGTTACTTCGAACTTTAAAGAGGGCTTGTCAGTGCTAGAACTGTTCATGTCCACTCATGGTGCTCGAAAGGGAATGACTGATACGGCCTTGAAGACGGCGCAATCTGGTTACTTAACGCGTCGGTTAGTCGATGTCGCTCAAGATGTTATCATTCGTGAGGACGATTGTGGGACTGATCGTGGTATTACAGTTCAAGCTATTATGGAAGGCGATGAAATGATTGAACCATTGTTCGATCGTTTACTTGGCCGTTACTCTGCTGAAACCGTCAAGGATCCAGCTACGGGTGAAACCATTGTGGCTGATGATACGATGATGGACGAGAAGCTTTCACGTGCCATCGTTGCTGCTGGTGTCAAGCAAGTCAAGATTCGTTCAATCTTAACCTGTGATTGTTCACATGGGGTTTGTCGTAAATGTTACGGCATGAACTTAGCCACTGGTGAAGAAGTTGAAGTCGGTGAAGCAGTCGGAACGGTTGCCGCTCAATCCATTGGTGAACCAGGGACGCAATTAACCCTGCGGACTTTCCATAATGGTGGGGTTGCCGGTGCTGAAGATATTACCCAAGGGTTACCACGTGTGCAAGAATTGTTTGAAGCACGTAATCCTAAGGGACGTGCTTCAATTACTGAAGTTGATGGTGTCATCGGTGCTATTCAAGAGAACCCTGCTGAACATACACGTGAAATTACGGTTAAGGGTAAGATTGATACGCGTAGTTACAGCGTTGCCTATACTGCATCTGTTGCTGTTGCTGAAGGCGATACCGTACATCGCGGCGACAAGCTGACCCTAGGTTCAGTTGATCCTAAGGAGTTAATTCAAGTCACTGATACCTTAACAACTGAAAAGTATATCCTAGCTGAAGTTCAAAAGGCTTACCGGATGCAAGGGGTTGATATTGCTGACAAGCATGTCGAAGTCCTCACGCGTCAAATGTTACAAAAGGTTCGGGTACTTGATCCAGGTGAGACAGATATTTTACCGGGTGAAGTGATGGATATTAACCAGTTTAGAAACCGTAATAAGGCCAGTAGTATTTCTGGTGGGATTCCTGCTACTGGT
>DIDI01000044.1 GCA_002418055.1 Lactobacillus sp. UBA5804
ATTAATCCACATTGTCTTGCCTCATCGTTTTGTGATCAGCTTGTTTCCGGCTTGAAATAAAGGTCCGGTCATTACGAAATAAGATAATGGAACCACAAATAAACAACACTGAAAAACAAATGCAAAAGAAGACGGTAATCCCCATCGCAATTTCATAGAAAAGGGTAAACATTTAGTCCTCCTGCTTTAAATATTCAGTAACAATATCAGTTTCTAGCAGGCGGGTTAAATGACGCATCATCGTCTCAAAGTCTGGATATTGTGCCCGGTTCTGGCTCGTTACCCGCAATGATGCAGCCTTCACTTCCAAACCTGCTGCCTTGCAAATATGGTCCAGGCCCACAGCAGTTTCATGATTGACCAAATTAGTGCGCACAGGGTCCAGTAAAAAGGAAAAGACCAGAAAGCGCGCATTACCCAAATAAAAAATGGGTTCACTTGGTAACCTAGTAGTTTTTAGTTCATTAGCCATGGCTAGTAGCAAATCACCATATTCCTGCCGGTGAAATTGTTTATACTGCGTGGCATCAATCGCAAACAAATATAAATCCGTCCCTAACCGGACTTGGGACTGATGCCTAATCGCCTGAACTTCGCTGCTATACATTTGGCGCGCTGACTCTGCGCCCCGAAGACGCACCAGTGGCACAAAATGATTCATATGATGTCGTAAGCGCTGATTTTTGTGCCCTAAGCCAGACCAGTGGAACAAATAACTCACAGTCGAGGAAATCAGCACCACTTCAAGTGGTAAGACCAAAATTAAAATAACTTTTTGATAAAATGGCATCACAATATAGCCGAAAGCTAGAACCCCCACACCAATAATGATCATGATGGCGTTCGCCCAAAGTGCTATGACAGTCGGCAAAACCAGCGGCATTAAAACGCCAATAATTAAAATTCCAAGTAGTCCTAAGCGCACATTATCCGGAAACTGGGTCGACATCGCAGCTAAGACCAAGAATAATAAATATGACAGCGCTAAAACCACTTTGGCTTTCACGATACGTCGATTGTTCATTGTTTAGCTACCTCCAGCTACTTTGTAAATCAGCTACTTTGAAGCAAAAAATATTCCTATTTGTTTCACATCAACAGCCAAACTACTTAAAATTAACAATAATACGTATAGTATAATCGCAATTCTGTGTAACTTCAAGCTTTAAAGCAAACAAAAAAGTTATAATGCTTTGGCGTTATAACTTTTTTAACTTCCTGATAATTAAAACATTTAATGCTGTGAAGCAGAAGTACTCGTATCAGCAACCGGTTTTACAACTGGCTTAACTGCAGCCTTGGCTTCTGCTTTAGCTTCCGCCACTTTCGTTGAAGGGCCAGTTTTAGCGTCTGGATCAGAATTGCGACGATAGGTGGCGCCAGTCGTAGCATCTGGATCAACGACTAACTTTTGACCAGTAGTCTCACAGAAGTACTTAACGAACGGATACAAATCTTGCACCCATTCATAAATCCCCATATAGTTTCCTTGTTCATCTTCAACGCGTTTATAATAATGCAACACCAACTCACGCAAGTTACCTGTTGGAACTGGCATATAAACATCATCATGACCATCAACCTTGTGACGTAATGCATAAACCACTTTCTTGGCTTCCGGAATAACTTCACGAATATCCGGATGAACGTCGCTCATGGTGCTACCAACTTGACCAGGTACCCGCTTAGCCTTCATCTTTTCATTTGGATCTTGAGGACGGTTGTACCATAAGAACTGGTTGTTGTCGTCCACGAAGGTTAATTCACCAAAAGTATCGCGTAGCATCCAATTCAACTGATTAACAGTTAATAAACCGGCGTCCAATTTAACATAGTCATCACCACTGGCAGCGTTAACTTGCTTAGCAGCTTTTTCTAACCAAGCTGGATCACTCTTGTCAAGACCTTCGACAGTGTAACGAGAATGTCCCTTAGCGTCAAAGTCTTCTTGCAGGTAATCTGACTTGTTCATATTTTTTAACCAACTGGGTTCTGCCATTTGCTTTTGCTCCTATAAAAATTGATTCCGAACTTACTTTAATCATCCGACCAGTTTTATGCTAGCATGAAACTGACGAGTAGACAATGCTTTCGCCTACTTGAAAGTCAAACTTTTAGTCAAGGAGTTTATCTGCATGCATGACGTAAAAATTGAACGAATTTATCAAAAACCAATTGATGAGCACGGCTTTCGGATTCTGGTCGACCGCCTCTGGCCGCGTGGCATTTCCAAGGTTAATGCTAAACTAGATCAATGGGCAAAGGAAATTGGTCCGACTAACAACTTACGAAAATGGTTTGGCCATGATCCAGCTAAATATGAAGACTTTAAAGTACGCTATCAGCAAGAGCTCGCTGACAATCCTGCGCTGCCAGCCTTTATCACATTAGTTAAGCAAGAATTGGCTAACCAAGACGTGATTTTATTGTTTGGGGCCAAAGACGCTAGGCACAACCAGGCCGTCGTCTTACAAGCCTACTTGCGAGCCCATCTCGCTTAATTGCGGCAAGTGTCCCGTCTGCTCTAGCCTCAGCAGTGCTGCCTTGCGTACTAGTCCACCGGCATAGCCAGTGAGCTTGCCACTTGCACCAATGACGCGGTGACACGGAATGATTAGTGCAATCGGATTATGCCCCACTGCGCCGCCAACTGCTCGGCCATACCGGGCACGTTTAGCCACTGATACTGGCAATTGCAACGCTAAATCACGATAGCTGCGCACTTCACCATAAGGAATTTGTTGGAGCAAGTTGAGCACTGCCATGCGAAAAGGCGTGACTTGTGGCTGTAGCAGAAGCCTATCAGTCGCGGGACGCTGCCCTTGAAAATAAGCATCCAACCAGTGCCATGCTGCCTGAATCGGCGCCGGTGTCCCTTGCGCGATTTGTGCTAATTCAACCGCAGTTAGTGGCGGGCGGGATTGATCTGCAAACCATAAGCCTGTGAGAGCAGTTTCGCTCCCAACTAAAACAATGTCGCCCAATGGTGAGACATAGTAGTTTTTACTCAGCATTTTGAATCTCCTCAACTTTTTGACATGATTTGATTTATAATATAACTAATGTCATTAACTAACCTAGAAAGAAGGATGACCTATGACTAAAATTAAGAACATTTACATGTATGTCGCTTGTTTAATTTGTCTGATTGTTGTGTTATTTGCACTGTATGCAATCGTCAATGATATTGCCACGATTTTTTGGAATGTTAAAAGCGATCACGCCAATTACTTGACCTATCGTGATTTCTTTACCAATGGCATCATGCTGATTGTGGCTAGTGGCCTCTTCACTTTCCACTGGCGGCATGCTGACAAAGCTTAAGCGAACAAAAAAGACCCGATGTTATCGGGTCTTTTTTCTTTACCTTAAATGACCCCGGTGAGACTTGAACCCACGACACCTGGTTTAGGAAACCAGTGCTCTATCCAGCTGAGCTACGAGGTCGAATACCTCTTTACTTTATCATAATCAGTCCAGTTGTGCGACTAATATTGGGTACTAAAGAAGACGCGATGCGACTCCGGGCGGCCGGTGCCATCAGCCATTTTAACAAAGGGCATCCAAATGATAGCTGCAATTAAAAGATTCACTAAACATAGAATAATCGCTCGCCAATCATAATTAGTCGCCAAATAAGCACCTAAAATAGGTGGCATAATCGACGGCACGGATACCTGGACCGGATTGACAAGATGCAACCAAGTCACCCAATAGCTTAACCCCACATTGACCACTGGAGCTAAGACAAAGGGAATCAAATAGATGGGGTTGAGGACAATCGGTAAACCGAAGACAATGGGTTCGCCAATATTGAAGAAACTCGGTCCCAAAGCTACTTTTGCCATTGCCCGTAAATCACTCTTCTTGGCAATGATTAAAATAACCATAATTAAAACCAGTGTCCCGCCGGCACCACCATACCAAGCAAAGACATCAAAGGAGCTCCGCGTCCACAGATACCCTGGCTGCCGATGATTAACTACCGCCGCCACATTGACATTTTGCGCAGTCAACCAAATCGAGTCGAGTAAAGGCGCGAGAACACCTAGTCCGCTCAACCCAAAAAATGAAAATACTGAAACAAGTGCCGTGACTAATAAGACCATTCCAAAGCCTTGACCCATATGAAGTAACGGCACCTGAATGGTATTAAGCAACCAACTACCGAAATAAGTTTTGGTCACCGTTTGAAAAATCAGGTTAATCCCACCCACCAAAAAAATGGCGGCCATCGTCGGGATCAGCGCCTCAAAGGCAGCAATTTCAGCATGTGGTAAAGTCGCACGAAGCCGGATAACCATCCGCGCACGGTAAAACAATAGATAAAAGCTAAAACCAATCGAGCCAAAAACAATAGCAGTAAACACACCGCTACTATCGAACTGAGAGATATCAAAGGCACGCTCTAAAACAAAATGTTGTCGTCCGTTAGTTAGTTCAGCGAAATTAGCCACGCTCATCATAAAGGAGGCCACTGAGACAATCGAGCCAGCTAGGCGATTCGTCTCAAAAACTTTAGCCAGATGATAACCTAATGACTGCGCCAAATAAAGCGCAAATAACATCAAAGTCCCCCGCCAAACAATTCGTGATACCAGGACCAAGGGATGCATCATGAGGGCAAAAGCAGTCCAGCCGAGTTGAGTTTGCGCCGCACTAACCAGGCTCTGAATGGCTACTGCTAGCGAGCCAACAATGGTAATCGGTAACAGTGAAATAAAAGAATTGCGTAATGCCACTAGCCAGCGAATCTGGCCCAGAGTATTGGCAAGCGGTAAAAAATATTTTTCAAGCAATCTGACAATGTGATTCATAGTTAGTCCTTGAGATAATGTGGGTGATAACCCTTATTTTTATTTTTCTTATGCTTGCGTTTATGTTTTGGAGCTATTGCACTGCTAACGGCGCTCACCGGCGTCACTTTAACTGGCTTAGTCGTTGTTAACTCATGGCGCACAAAGTAAACGCGCGCAACCGTCAACGGTGCTAGTAATTTTTTCAACTCACGCTGATCATGATCGTCACCTAAGGTAACGACAAAGCCAGTCGCATTCATCCGGCCAACCCGACCTGCGCGGTGAGTATAAGTCGTCAGATCGTGGGGCAAATCAAAATTAACTACATGGGTCAAATTCGGAATATCTAAGCCGCGGGCTGCAACATCCGTCGCCAGTAATAGACGAATTTTGCCAGCACCCAATGCCTTGAGCGCCCGCTCGCGCCGAGCCTTACTAAAGTCATTGGCCAATAAGGCAAAGTCCGTCTTAGTATGACCTAAAATACCAGCAAAACGTAGCATCGCCTGATTTGAGGCAAAAAACAAAATGCCACGAAAATCATGCAATTTAATGAGCTTTTGCACATCATCAACTTTGTGCCGATTATCGACTTGTAAGAAATAATGATGTAATGCCAGCTTTTGCTCAGGACGGACATCCACCAAAATAAATGAGCGCTGGAATCGGTTCTCGGCATCCGTCGTGATGGCCGATTCAGTCGCACCAAACAGACAAATTTGGGCACTGGACGCTAAGTTTTGTCCCAAGCTCGTTAACAATTCTAGCTTCGTAAATTCTAATAAATCATCCGCTTCGTCAATAATTAATGATTGAATTTGCGGGATTTTAATCCGGCCACTCGAGAAAAAGTCAAAAAATCGCCCCGGGGTGGCCACAATAACTTCCGGATGTTGCTTTTTCAGCTGGTCATCTTGGCGCTTGCGATTACCAGCGCCAACTAGACTAATCCCGTGCAAACCCAGTGCAGCAATAAACGGATTAAGCACATGCCGAATTTGAACTGCAAGTTCAGTCGTCGGTGCAATGATCACAAGCTGATTAGCACGACCACTAGTTACCCGGCTTAGGGCTGGCAACGCATAAGCGAGCGTTTTACCCGTACCAGTTCGGGCATAGGCCACAAGACTTGCGCCATTTTTAATTAATTCAAACGTGCGTGTTTGAATGAGCGTTGGCGCTGTTAAATGTTGACGATCAAGCACTGCTTGAATGGTTTTAGGATACATTATTGTGTTAATTGCCCATATCTTTCTTTGTATTGTAAGCTAGTTCCAGTATAAGTATACATCGTAACTTGCTTAGCTAAGTTGGCGACCCGGCTAACATGACCATTGCTAGTATACTGCCAAAAGGCATATTGGGACCGGTTAGACAATCGCTTTCCCACCTTGAGAAAGCGCGTTTCAACTGGAAAAAAAGCGCGGTAACGCGCTGACAACGCCAGCATTACCCGATAATGGTGGGCTTGGAGCCGCCGCGTAAAGTGACGCAGCGAACTCAAATAATGATAACTACGTGAATTGCTAGTGAGTTCAATTAAAATGGGCAAAGTCCCAACATCTTGTCCAATAGTCTCGCGGAGAAAGCGATAATGCTGCCGACTAGTGGACTGATCACTATATTTAATAATCGTCCCAAAAGCCATTTTGGTTCCCAGCAACTGAGAACGAAAAGTGAGATAGTTATTATCAAAATACGAGCGCCCTTGTGTTCCCATCAAATAAACAAAGGAAA
>DIDI01000016.1 GCA_002418055.1 Lactobacillus sp. UBA5804
AGTAAACTGGAAAGCCCGCCGCCGAGCAATGGACCGACTAAATTGCCGGCTGTTCCAGCCGTGATGATTTGACTAATCACCCAACCGCTACGCCGATGGGGTGTTTCTCCAGCAATTAGCGCAGTTGCATTATTGATATAGCCTGAAAACGATCCTTGGATAAAACGCATGATAATGATGTAAATCGCGTTAGGTGCTAGGCCTATCAAGAAAATGGTTGAGGCCATGACACCGGAAGCACGCATACACATTAATTTACGTCCCTTACGGTCAGCTAAATTACCCCAGTAAGGTGATACGATTGCTTGTGCAATGAAAGTCATTGCAAAAGCAAGGCCAGAAAACAGGTTGATTTGTAAATGGTTATAATGCCCTAGATCACTGATATATAATGAAATAAAAGGCATGGTCATGGAGTAACCCAGTCCGGTAATAAATGATCCCAGCCAAAGGGTGGCAAAGGATCGTCGCCAGCCAGCAGGGTAGTCGTTTGTCGTGGTCAAAAAATACCCACCTTTCTAAAAAAATCCTGTATTTAGTTTAGCATAGGAAGAATTGATAAAGAATTCGCAAATTTAGTTCTAAAAGCAGTTAAGTGAGTCACTTTATGCTAGGATATAAGCTCGAGAAGGGAGATTTTAGGTTTGGCAGTAGCAGATAAAAAGCATCTTTCGCGGCGACAGTATCGCAAGCAATTGCACCAGCAGCAGGTCATACCCCCTAAGCAGGTGGCCGCCGCTTCAGTTCCGAAGCGGCAGAGTCAGACTTATCAGCTTGATTTTTGGGAAATTTTTACGAAACGACCTTATCTAGCAGTCATGATTTTAGTTTTTATCGCCTTTTTGGTGATGTTAAAAGCTTGGATGTGGCTGTTCTTAGTTGGCATCACTGTCGGTGTTGGTATTTTTGTGATTGGTCACAATCATCATCCTAATCGGCATTTAAAGCTGGGATTTCATTTGCCAGCGGCGGGCCGACTTAACCTACTAAAGGCCATTCAACTGGGTGGTTCACTGATTATGTTTTTAGCAGCGTATATGCGCCAGGTGGTTAATGTTAACTTTGTTGCAGTGGGATCAACTGATGGCTTGAATGTGGTCCAAGGGTTGCTTTCTAGTCACGGCAGCTATGGTCAACAAGGTAGCTATTTTCTTAATCTACTCAATAGTTTGATGGGTGGCTCGCTCTGGGGAAGTTATCGTTATGCGACCGCGACCTCACAGCTGATGAGTACTAGCTTTGGTCGCACCATTGTTTTGTGGATTTTATTATTAATGCTGGCTCCTGCATTGTGTGTGCTTGCCCAATTTTTACGTGAACCTATTTCACGTCGGATGCAGCTCATTACCTCACTATTTGCGGTCGTTAGTTTTGCATTGACACCGGTCTTAATGCGCAACTGGGTTGCCAATCATTTAGCGGCTAGCACTGCTGCTAATGCGGCACCTAGTATTGTAACGCCAGGTCCAATGGCAATCGTCGCAGTGGCATGTGCCTTATTGGTCTTGGCAATTGCAATTTATCGTGAACTGAAACATGATTGCATTTAATTAATACAGTAAAAAAAGCAGTTAAGCCAAGTGGCCTAGCTGCTCTTTTAATATGATGTTTTCTAATACCAGTGATGTCTTAACCAGAAACGCTTAGCACCAACCCAAGAGCCATAACGGGAAAAGGCATAATTATTGGCAACGTCAGTTTGGTTACGATGAGAATAGTTACCATGTAAGTAACTGATTTGTAATTGGTAACGACCGTAACAACTACCATTTCTAGCATGCCAACGACCGCCAGATTCGTGCATGGCAATCCAATAACGAGCTGAACGGTTGGCCCGTGATAATCTCATCGAAGCTTGAACCGTTTGGGTATTTCCGGTTGAGGTAACAGTTTGAACTGCCTTAACGCAGGCAACGGCTAATAGCGCTGCGATTAAAAAATGAAATAAAACTGGTTTCAAAAACTTCAAAGTCAACATCCTCACTACTTACGAACAACTGCTTATATCATACAGGGGGAATGTTGCTAAAGTGTTACAAAGCAGCTAAGAGCAAGTTACATAACCATTACTAAGGGCATTTGTACTGAAACTAATGCTTTTTAAGGTTGTTAAGCGTGTTTTCTGGTAAAATTCTAATGGGATATTTAACCCATCAAGGAGGATACTATGACAGTTAAACGTTTTTATGAAACTTTTCATCCTGATCATTACGATCTGTTTATTGAAATTAATCGGGCCAATAAGACCATCGCTGGGACTTCAACCATTACCGGGGTGGCGCAAGAGCCAGAAGTATTGATTAATCAGAAATTTATGTCGATTGCGAGTGTCACGGCTGATGATCAAGCAGTTGATTATACCGTTGATGATAAGGCGGAAGCGATTAAAATTGCGTTAGGCCGGACTGGGAAAGTTACTTTAAAGATTGCTTATTCAGCGCCCTTAACCGATACCATGATGGGCATTTATCCGTCATATTACGAGCTCAATGGTGAAAAGAAGCAAATCATTGGGACGCAGTTTGAAACGACTTTTGCGCGACAAGCTTTTCCAAGCTTAGATGAGCCTGAAGCTAAAGCAACCTTCTCTCTGGCCTTAAAGTATGATGAACAACCGGGCGAGACGACGATTGCCAATATGCCTGAAAACCACGTAACTGATGGGATTCACTATTTTGACGAGACGGTGCGGATGTCAACTTACCTGGTTGCTTTTGCCTTTGGCGATTTGCAGGCTAAGTATGATGAAACCAAGAGCGGGGTCAAGGTTGGGGTATTTGCCACTAAAGCCCACGAAGCTAAGGAATTGGATTTTGCCTTAGACATTGCTAAACGCGGCATTGAATTTTATGAAGATTTCTACCAAACACCATATCCGTTACCACATTCTTGGCAGTTAGCCCTACCAGACTTCTCGGCTGGTGCCATGGAAAACTGGGGACTAATTACTTATCGAGAAGCTTATCTCACGCTTGATCCTGACAATACGTCACTTGAAATGAAGAAGCTAGTCGCTTCCGTGATTACGCACGAATTAGCCCACCAATGGTTTGGCGATTTAGTGACGATGAAGTGGTGGGACAACTTATGGCTGAACGAAAGTTTTGCTAATATGATGGAATACTTATCACTTGATGCGATGGAACCAAGCTGGAATATTTGGGAAATGTTCCAAACCAGTGAAGCACCAGCAGCCTTAACGCGGGATGCCACTGATGGGGTGCAATCGGTCTATGTTAAGGTTAACGACCCAGCTGAAATTGATACTTTGTTTGATAGTGCCATTGTCTATGCCAAGGGCTCACGTTTGCTAGTCATGGTGCGAGCATTGTTAGGTGATGCAGCCTTACGTAAGGGCTTGAAGTATTACTTCGATAAACACAAGTACGGAAATACCGTCGGTGATGACTTATGGCAAGCTTTATCAACGGCGACTGATTTAGATATTACGCAAATTATGCATTCTTGGCTAAATCAGCCTGGTTATCCGGTCATTCATGCCTTTGTGCAAGCAGGACACTTGAAGCTGACACAACAACAATTCTTTGTGGGTGCGGGCGAAGCAGTTGGCCGGACTTGGCAAATTCCACTTAATGCGAATTTCAAGGCCCCACAAATTATGTCGACCAAGACACTTGATTTGGGCGACTATCAGGCTTTGCGGGCCGAAGCTGGTCATGCGTTGCGCTTAAATGTCGGTAATACGACTCATGCCATTGTGCAATACGATGAAACATTATTAACTGACTTAGTCAAGGAACTTGCCAGTTTCGATGCCATCAGCAAATTGCAACTGTTGCAAGACATGCGGCTGTTGGCTGAAAGTGGGGAAAGCTCATATGCTGAATTAGTACCATTACTCTTCAAGCTAAAAGATGACCACGCGAACGTTGTGGCTAATGCCCTTTACACGACGGCCAGCAAGCTGCGTCAATTCGTTACCGCTGATAGTCAGGCAGAACAAAACTTGAAACGTTTCTATGATCGGTTATCAGCTGATCAAGTAGCCCGTTTAGGTTGGGATGTTCCGGCCGATGAGGACAATGAAGCTACTTTGACACGTCCTTATGTGCTAGCTGCCAGCTTGTATGGTGAAAACGAAAAAACGATTGCCACGGCGCACGAATACTTTGACCGCCATGCAGCTGATTTAGCAACGCTTAATGCTGACATTCGTCCATTCGTTCTTCGTAATGAAGTGGTTCATTTTGCCAGTGCGGGATTAATTGACCGCTTCATTAAAGCTTACCAAGCAACGAGTGATGCCAGTTTCAAACAAGACTTGCGTCAAGCAATCACCGCTACCAAGGACCCAGCTGAAATTAAGCATGTGGTCACCTTGTTTAAGGATGCTAGTGTGGTTAAGCCGCAAGACTTGCGGGCCTGGTTCTCAGGCATCTTACGCAACAGCAAGGGTGAGCAAGCCGCTTGGGACTGGATTAGAACCGAGTGGGCTTGGCTTGATAGTAAAGTGGGTGGTGACATGGAATTCACGACCTTCATTACCGTCATTGCCATGGTCTTTAAGGATCAAAAACGGTTAGCTGAATTTAAAGAATTCTTCTTGCCGAAGGTATCTCAACCAATGCTGACACGTGAAATTAAGATGGATGCTAAGGTGATTGAAACGAGAGTTGCCTTAGTAGCAACTGAAGGAAAAGCAGTTAATGCAGCTGTTTCAGCCTTAGTAGCCGACTAATACAAAACATTAACTAAAAAAGCTAACCTGACTATTTCAGGTTAGCTTTTTTGATGGGTATTAGTTATAGATAATCACTGGCTCATGTTTTTTGACATTGTCCCAAACTGAGCGAATTTCCGCAGGTTTGATATTGATACAGCCATGAGAACCGCCTTGCAAATAGGCAGTTTTACTCCAATCGGTGCGCCAACTCGCATCGTGCAAACCACACCCGCTTAAGGTAAATGGCATCCAGTAATTGACTTTGCTGGCATATTTGGAACCATCGTCATTATTACCACGTAAGGTCGCATTTTGCTGTTTATAGTGTATGTAATACACGCCAGTTGGGGTGCGATCACTGCCACCAGTTTTGGTACCAGTTACGACGTCGGTGAGATGTAGGGCGAGCCGCCCATCTTTCACAATCCAGACTTCTTGTTGGTTTAAGGAAACCACGACATAATCGCGTCCCAATCCGGCATTAGCTTTGCCATAGCCCAAACCATAAGTTGAATAACCTAGACCGTAAATGGCAGCTGCACCATCTAAATGTTGGTCACGACCGGATAGCATGGCTTGTTTAATTAGCCCAGCTGCTTTATCTACCCAAATACCCCAACCATAGGTGGCATTTTTTACTTTAATAGTTTTTCCGGCCACTTTATCGCCTTGCGGTACAGTGACACTGTAACTTTTATGCAAGGTTGAGACTGTTTGATCCAAGGTGTTAAGCTTGGCGGTCAATTTAGGACTTGGTCCAAACTGATAATGTTTATTTTGATAACGCACAGTGGTTAATAATGAATTAGCAGCGAATTTAACTTGACGTGTTGGTAGCTGATAGCTGATAACTGTTTTGTTAACCGCCCTGAGGCGCTTTTGAGCTTGTAGTAGCGCCTGATTAGGGTAAGTATAGCTTTGATTGTTAGGAAGTTTAGTGTGCTGCTTATTAAAATAGGTAGCTAACTGACTGCGGCTAATGGTGACTACTTTGGCGTCCCGTTTCAGTGTAACTTGACCTTGCTTGGCATTTAATACCGCGGTATTAGGCGCTTTTTGATTAATTTTATGATAAGCTGCGGTCTGAGTTAAATTACCAATGGGTGTACCATAGAGTTTAACGTTCGCATTGAAATGTTTTTTAGCATATTTGATGGCAGCTGCTCGGTTGGCCCAGTGGTTGGTGCGCAATTGATTACCAATTAGTAGCCCAGCAATGAGTAATACTAGCATGCCGATGCCGCCTCCAACTAGCCAATAAAGCTTGGAACGTGTCTTCATTGCTTTTAATGCCATTCTTGATTTCATATAAGCCGCCTAACTTTTTTTGATTCTGATTAATCGTCATGAGATGCACTTCAGTGTATCATTAGGTTCTATTGTAGTAAAAAAGTAGCTATCATTACAATAGTTTTACATTTTGTTGACAAATGTTTTTCAATACTAGTTTCATTTAAGAGGAAAAGCGCCATGAACAACGATCCACTGGTCTTTCAATTACAAATTGCCCGCGATAAACCACATTCTTATCGCTCAGATCAAAAGCAAGCCCACTGTCCTTTTTGCGATGTGGTGCATCTGACTGATATTTATCAGCGACAGGGGGAAATGATTTGGTTAAAAAACAAATTTCCTACCTTAAAAGATACGTTGCAAACAGTACTCATTGAGTCACCAGTTCATCACGGCGATATTAGCAGCTATTCCAAGGTCTACAATCGGAGACTAATGAAATTTGCGTTGCGCTGTTTTAACCAGGTAAAAGCGGATCCTCGGTTTCGTTCAGTGGCGTGGTATAAAAACTTTGGTCCTTGGTCCGGGGGTTCGCTCATTCATCCGCACATGCAAATTGTAGGCTTGGAGCATGAAGACTGCTACAAATACATTCAGCCTAATCATTTTGAAGGTGTTGAGGTTTACCGTGATGCTGATATTGAGGTGAATGTGGCTGAGCATACGGTGCAAGGGTACACCGAATTGAATGTCAACACTTTGCAGCAGGTGCATTTGGATTTATGGGCTGATTGGATTCGAGCTGCGACCAAGTACATGCTAGGAAAGATGTATGATAAACGGTGCCAGTCGTACAATTTGTTTTTCTATCCTCGGGATGATGGCGGTATTTGCGCGAAATTAGTCAGTCGCTTCTATGCCTCCCCTTATTTTGTCGGCTATAAACTATCTCAAGTTAATGACGCAGTTACTTTAGCAGAGACGGCTGCCGATTTCAGAAATTTCTTTGAGAAAGAGCTTGACGTTAATGCTTGAAACCAGTAATATATAAAACTGTAAGTGATGGCAGGGAGGATTAGCTCAGCTGGGAGAGCGTCTGCCTTACAAGCAGAGGGTCACAGGTTCGAGCCCTGTATCCTCCATCACCTAGGCCTTGGATTTTCAAGGCCTTTTTTGTTTTTTCGTTAGCATCAGCCACGCAAAAAGCGCCATCACTTTTAGGTGATGACGCCCCTTTTTGCTAGTTAGTTAAAAGGTCGTTTCTTCCCAATCATCTTCTGGGCGGTGGCCCTGAATGCGAATGACTTGCCATGGCAGTGTCAGCGCTGCCGGAACAGTCAGAGTCAGTATGCCAGCTGTAAAGCTAAAAGTTAGCGGCGTCCGATTGGCAATTAATTCAATGCGATCAGGTGCCTGCGTTAAACCGTTAATCTGAATTTGATGGGGCCAAGGCTGCGGGATAAAAAGGTACTTTTGATATGAAAAATGCCTATTTTCAAGCATAAAGCCGGTATTGGCGGTTAAAGTAGTGGGCATCCCTTCATTAAAAGCATGGCCGAAAAGGTGCATCCAACGGTTGATTTCTGCTAACATTTGCTGAGTATCAGCAGGCAAGTGACCATCGCTAATCACGGGGACTGTAAAACAAGTTGTCAGTCCTTGCAGGCGGCGGTGCAACATTGTATGAATAGCTGCCGTGGTTAGGGGCTGGGCATCCGGCTGGGATGCCAGCTTGTGTATCGTATATTTTGTGCAGGCGGTAGTAATCGCTGCTGTTTGCTGATTAAAGCTGACTGCTCTGGCACCAATATTACGTGCTAATTTGACTAAGTCATCAGCATTAAAGTCACCGGAACAGTTAAAATGTAAACTAAGTGCAAAGTCTGGATTCATGCAAAACTCCTCTAATTCGTTTACTAACAGTTTCCAACAATTGAGGTCAATTTGCAATTCTGCAACCGGCGCTTTTTTCCGGTAAAATGGCTTTATGACAAATGGTTTGGAGGTTAGGCATGCAAATTATTATTTCGCCAGCGATGAAGATGGCGACGACTGAGGCCTTTAGACCGCAAACGCGGCCTAAATTTAGGCAAGCCGCTGGGCAATTAGTGACTTTTTTACAGCAACAATCACCGGCACAGCTGGCTCAGATTTGGCACGCGAGTGAGGCAATCACACAGCTAAGTTATGAGCAATTACAGCAGTTTGATTTTAAGCACCAGCTCGTAGCGGCTGCGTTTAGTTACCAAGGAATCCAATATCAGTACATGGCGCCAGATGTCATGACGCAGCCAGCTTTGGATTTTTTGCAAGAACATGTGCGTATTTTGTCAGGCCTGTATGGTGTATTACGTCCTTTTGATGGGGTACAACCTTATCGGCTTGAAATGAAACATCGATTGGCTGGATTTGGGGACGGCAGCCTGTATCACTT
This sequence comes from Lactobacillus sp. UBA5804, assembly GCA_002418055.1. Lineage (GTDB taxonomy): Bacteria > Bacillota > Bacilli > Lactobacillales > Lactobacillaceae > Lactobacillus. Next base: position 8,352 of record DIDI01000016.1, read on the forward strand.
TTGGGGTTCTCAGCTAGCTCATAGCTTGTTTCAAGAAAGCGCGACGGTCATTAATTTAGCTTCACGTGAATATGCTAAGGCAATTGCGCCCTATGTGGCCACATCACAACGGTTCGTGACCATCAATTTTCAAGAATTGATTAAGGATAAATGGAAAACGGTCGGTGTTCATGCTAAAATGGCGCGCGGCGCGATGACGAAACTAATTTGTGAAAAGCAATTTGATACCCCAGAGTCACTGCAAACTTTTAACGATTTTGGCTTTAAATTTGTACCAGAGGTAAGTAGTCCGAACACTTATCTGTTTCGAACTACGCATTATGGCCAGCAATGATGTTTAGTGTTGACACAATGTCACTTTATAAGTAAACTAATGAAGTAGTAGGTGACACGATGTCACCCGGAGGAAAGAATGGTTAAGGCAACCTTTAAAAACTTAGCCGCAGATAAACAGGAGCGTATTGTTGCGGCCTTATTAACTGAATTTGGGGAATATCCCTTAGCTGAGGCACAAGTTGCCCGTATTATTAAAACAGCGGAGATTGCTCGTGGGGCCTTTTATAAGTATTTTGATGATTTAACCGATGCGTATCGTTATGTCTACGGGCTAGCAATGCGAGAGGTACATCAAGGGATTAACATGCATGATTTTTCAGCGCGTGGAATATACCAACAAGTGGCTGATTTCGTGACGCAGGCGCAAGCTAGTCGTTACTATCAATTGGTTAAAATGCACTTGGCTTATAATGAAAGCCTTGTCGGCGTCACTTCGTCAGCTCAATCAGATCGCATCCGGCAGCTATCTGCTAAAGTTTGGGCTGGGATGGTCCTTAGCCATGCCGCCATTAAGCTGGCTTTGCTTGATCCTGAACACCGCACGACTAATTTAGCGCGCTTTAAGGAGAGCTTGGCCTTACTGGATAAGGAGTAAGGAATGTTTTTAGCACTGAAGGAAATTAAGCATGAAAGGCTACGTTATAGCTTAATTGTTTTGATTATCTTATTGATCAGCTATCTGATTTTTTTATTGTCGGCACTAGCGATTGGCTTAGCAAGCCAAAATACCCAGGCGATTAATTCCTGGCAGGCTAAAACCGTTGTGTTAAATGAAAATGCTAATTTGAGTTTGACCCAGTCGGTATTGACTAAAAAGGACTTGCAGGATTGGCATCAGAATGCGGATACCGCCTATATTGGACAAGTGCCAACCGTTGCTAAGAAGGCCGGCAGACCATCTGTTTCTGCCCAATTTTTTGGTATAAGGTCGCAACAATTTATTTATCAAAAACAGGTTTTACTAGCGGGAAAGCGAGCACGTGGCCCGCACCAAGTGACCGTTGATGTGACCTTTAAACAAAAAGGGTATCGGTTGGGTGACTGGCTGAAACTAAGTGGTGCTAAAGGAAAATATCAAATTACTGGCTTTGTCCGGGATGCTAAGTATAATATTGCCCCAATAATTTATGGCACACTACCGGTCTGGCGGAAAATGCGACTGCTCGGTCCTAACGTGGTCGCTTCCGCAGTGATTTCTAAGCGGGTTATGGCTTATCACCATGGTAATGCTAAGCGTTATCCGATTGCAAAATTGGTGGCAAAATTGCCAGGTTATCATGCTCAAAATCTCACCTTCGGGTTAATGATTGGCTTTTTATTTGTTATTTCGCTAATGATTATTGCGGTCTTTCTTTATATTTTAACTATTCAAAAACTACAAAACTTTGCCGTGATGCGAGCACAAGGGATTCCCAGCCGGGTCTTAGTTAGTGCTACCATTGTGCAAGCCGTGATTTTAATGGTCGTGGGTGTTGCGTTAGCACTTGTTTTGATGCAAATCACGTTAGCATTGCTGCCAGCTGCGGTGCCAATTGCCTTTCCACCAATGATTGGATTAGTCACCACGGTAGGCATGCTGTTAATGGGAGTTCTAGGAAGCTTTATTCCAGTTAGATCAATTTTAAAAGTTGACCCAGCAGCAGCTATTAGTTAGGAAGGCGCATGACAATGATTGAATTGAAGCATGTTAGTAAGATTTATGGCAGTGGTCAAGCACGGGTCGTCGCCATTCAAGATATTAATTTTAAAATTGCCCCGGGCGAGGTGGCCTTATTGATGGGCCCAAGTGGTGCTGGGAAGAGTACGCTTTTAACCATTGCTGGCTCACTGCAAAAGCCTAGCTCAGGTGAGGTCTTAATTGCCGGTCAAGCGGTGAGCAAGCTGTCAACTCGTGAGTTAAGTCAACTGCGTTTGTCAGAATTAGGTTTCGTTTTACAAGCCTACAATCTGGTGCCGTTTCTTACTGTGGCTGAACAATTTCAATTGGTTGATCGGATTAAACCCAGTGGTAATTTAAGTCGCGAAGAATTGGAAAAATTACTGAAGCGTCTTGACATTAAGCAGCTGTTGAACAAGTACCCGAATCAGCTATCTGGTGGGCAGCGGCAGCGGGTTTCGATTGCACGGGCGCTATATCCAAATCCAAGCGTCATTTTGGCAGATGAGCCGACGGCTTCGCTAGATAGTGAACGGGCAGTTGCGGTGGGTCAGTTGTTTCAGCAATTGGCACAAGAGTACCATAAGGCAATTTTACTTGTGACGCATGATCAACGGTTAGAAACTTATGCGGATCATATTTATCAGATGTTAGATGGGAAAATCCAAGTACCGGCCAACTAAAAAGCACACGATGCAGATCGTGTGCTTTTTAGTTATAGATTAGGATCCATTTTAAATTGAAGTGGTGAGTCCGCAGTTTGCAGAGTAATTAATTCAGCGGCTAATTGCTGGTAAAGGTCGGTAACGGTTTTGGCCATGGCTTGATTGGCTTGATTGATTAAGTCCAAGCGCCCGGTTGAGGATAATTTACCCTGCAATTTTTGGTCATATTCGTAGCGTAACCGAGTCACGGCGATTTTAGCCTTAGTTTGAACAGCGCTTAGTTTACCACTGTAACGCTGCCAGCTGCGGTCAACGAGCACACTGACCAATTTGAAGACCCAATAAGCGGAATCAGGACTATAAGTTGCTGTCCCTTGGTCCCAAGTCGCTGGCACGATACTCCCTTGCGGATAGAACGGAATGAAGACACTCTGGGAGACGACCCCCATCGCTAACCAGTGGGTCATGGCAGTTCCATTTAATTCTAGCAGGTGAGATTCTTGTGTGGTGGCTACGCCAACGGGGCGAAAAGTAGCTTGTTCACGATTAGTTGTGCGTGTTAAATCATAAGGGGTGTCGGCATAGTGATCACCTAGAAAACCTTGAGCAGCTTGAATGGAAATAGGTTGTTCCGGTTTGCGGCTAAAGGGTAAATCAGTCGCTTGCGGGTCTTGGCGCACATTAGGATTGAAGCGTCGCTGTCCCTGCCAAACCCGTGGCGTGTTGTAATGCAGGTCGCTCTCATCTTGGGTGCCAAAGATTGCCCGCCAATCAAATGGTTGGTCAGCTGGCCATAAATGGTTTTGGCGCACAAAAGCGGCAAGGCCTGGCGAAGTGATAAAGTTAGGGCTAGTAAAATCAATGATTTGAATGGCTAATTGATTAGCGACTACAGCGTATTCGTCATCGGGTATCCGTTGGGCAACCCAATGGTGGCCAGAACCAATTTCAAAATACCAAGCTTCATCAGGGTCCGCAAACAAAATCCCATTGGCTTCGGCGGCGCCGTAGCGTGTCACAATGTCACCTAGTCGAACCACGCCTTCACGGGCAGTTTTGACATATGGCAAAATGATGGTGACCATGGCTTCTTCTAGCAAGCCACTTTCAAGGTTGAACGGATCGGCTGCTAATACCCGCTCATTGGCATAGGCACTTTCAGTCGCGGACATGGCGACTTGGTAAGCGTTAATGCCATCTTCAGCAAATACGCCGAATTGATCAGTCCACTCTGGCGTCGCATCGTAAGCAAAACTGGTTTTTGGTAGCTCAATCGTAAATTGATTGTCCTTAGAGTGGAAGCTGGCAGGTGCAGTTAAGGTCTTAGCCGGATAGAAGGCGAGGTGTTTGGGCCAAGCAGTTTTGCTATCTTCATTGCGGCCAATAATGACGCTACCAGTGAGTGAGGCAGCTTTACCGATTAAAATTGAGGTGCAGGAAGAACGACCGACTTGCTTAAGCATACGAGGTTACGCTTTCTATTAAATCAATAAGTGTAGTAATATAATGATTATATCTTATCTAATTTGAAATTGCAGTGAACAGTAGAAAGCGTCGTAAGGATGACTGAAAATAGTAAAAAGACCATTACTTTAAATTTTGACCAAGCAGATAACTCATTGGGTATGGATTTTTCTGATAATTTGACCGATGGCCGAGAAATTGGCTATATCTTAGGGGCTGCCTTCTTTGCCTTTAATGCCGAACAAGGGCTAACCAAAGAAGCCTTGAAACAACTCGTGGATGAACAGTACGATGCTTTTGGTGCGGCACAAGCATCTGACGAAAATTAGCCCCTATTAGTTAGCTGGCTTTGCTCATAAAAAACTTGCATCACAGCTAAATTCCTTTCTATAATTGGATTTAGGATAAAATAACTTTTAATAACTATGTGGCTTGTAATTATTCATCGCTAGTTATTAAATTTTTGCTAAGGTGGTTTTGAAATGGCTAGAAAGAAAGAAATCGGGCGCGATCGGATTTTGGAGGTTGCTTATAAACTTGCGATTAAAGGTGGCCTTGAAAATCTAACAGCACGCAATATTGCGAAGGCGGGCGATTTTTCGACGCAGCCAATTTATTTAGAATTCAGCAATATGGATGATTTACGCCAGCAAGTACTGAATCAAATCTCAGCTGAGCTAAGTCGGGAAACTTTGCAACGTCGCTATACTGGTAAGCCACTCATTGATCTTGATTTATCCTATGTTGAATTTGCTAAGACTCATGTGGCCTTTTTCCGGGCGATGTTTGTCTATGGTAAGTTTGGAAGCGAGATTATTACTAAAACCTTGATGCAGCTTGGGGTAAGCAAGTTTAAAGAACAATATCCTGATGCTGAATTTAGTGAAAAACGAATTTTACATATCATTATTTCCAATTGGATTTCGACGACTGGAATTGCGGCGTTAGTGGTGAATCAGATTGCTAGCTTTAATCAGTCTCAGATTGTCGATATTATTGAATCACAGATTAAAGATGCCATGGTTAATGACCATTTAGAAACAGCTGATGAGAATCCGCTGTTTAATATGTCTAACATTAAATAAAATAACGGCTTACTTTGAAATTTGCAGGGTAAGTTCTTTTAGTGCAACAAGCGCTAGTTGCGCGCGAAAAGTGCTAGCCATTTTACGCGGGTTCTGATTATAATAAAACTGAGAGGTGGTTTTTATGAAAATTCTTGCATTGTCTGGCTCTAACGCCGACAAGTCATTTAATCAAACTTTACTCAAGTTCATGACCAACCATTTTAGTGATCGCTATGATTTTGAGCTGGCAACCGTAAAGGGGTTACCAATGTATCAGGAGGAGTTGGCGGCTAGTGCAGAAGTTTTAGCCTTAGCTAAACAAATCGAAGCAGCTGACTTAGTCTTAATTGGGACGCCTGAACAGCAACACTCAGTTACTAGTGCTTTAAAGAGTGCTTTAGAATGGCTGTCTAGTGTGACCCATCCGTTTAATGGTAAGGCGATTGCTATGGTTTCAACTTCAGTCTTACCACAAGGTGCAGCTCGTTCACAAACACGTCTCAAGACGATTTTAATGAGCCCAGGCTTTGGCGCCCAGGTCTTTGCCGGTGACGAATTTATGTTGCCATCAGCACCAACTGCTTTTGATGATCAGGGTCAATTAAAGGATGCCAGCACGATTAAGTTCTTGGATCATTTCTTTGACGAAATTGATACTTGGTATCAACAGTTCACTAAATAGGGGGGTGCACAATGAAATTATTGGTTGTTGTGGGAACGAATGCCCCACATTCATATAATCGTTTTTTGGCAAAGTATATTGCAAAAGCTAACCAAGCTAAAGCTGACTTTGAAGTTAAAGAAGTCGCTGGGTTGCTACCATTCTTCAAGGAAGGTGTCGCTAATCAAGGTATCAGTGACTGGCGTGACGCGGTTGCTGAAGCGGATGGCATAATAATTACCACTCCCGAATATGACCACGCAATTCCAGCTGCCCTCAAGAGTGCGCTAGAATGGTTAGGTTCACATGCTGGTCCTAATTTGATGAAACTGAAGCCAGTCTGCGTATTAGGTGCTTCGATGGGAATCCAAGGTGCTAGCCGAGCACAAGAGGATATCCGCGAAATTTTATTGTCACCAGATATGTCGGCTAATGTGCTACCAGGGAATGAAGTACTGATTGGTCATGCGTCTGCTAAGTTTGATTCAAATACTGGTGAGTTAACCGATGAAGCAACCGCAAAGCAGATTAATGCGCTAGTCGAAACATTTGTTAAATTCGTTGCCCAAGCCCATAAGTAATGGCAACGACTAGCTAAAAAGGCTGATACCAGTTAGAATTATGCTGACTGGTATTTTTCTTTGGGAGGATTAGAATGAAAGCACATGTTTTACCACTCGCAACAGTGCGTAATCCACGTGATTTAGGTGGTTACTTAACCCGTAATGGATATCGCGTCAAGGCACACCGGCTATTACGTGCAGGCAACATGAACTTGCTTTCATTACATGATCGTCAGTATTTATTAGAGTATGGGCTGGCTACGGTCGTTGATTTGCGTTCACCAGCAGAATGCGATGCTAGACCAGATATTCAAATTCCAGGTGTCCACCACATTCAGCTGGCGGTATCTGATGATGACAGCACCAGTGGTGGTTCACGCCAGCAGGTTAAGGCTTTAAAAGCCCGCTATGAACATGACCAATATGTGGGGTTTGAATTAATGTGCATGCGTTACCGGCTACATGTGACGAGTTCTCATGCACAAAAGGCTTACCATCAACTGTTTGAACTTTTAGCTAATCAGCCGACTGGTGCAACAGTGATTCATTGCTCTGAAGGGAAAGATCGGACCGGCCTAGCGGTGATCTTTTTACTCTCAATTCTAGGAGTTGATGCTGAGACCATTCGACAAGATTACTTAGCTTCAAACGAGTTATTAAGCACCTATCGGGCGAATCGCGACCAGCAGCTTGCAGCTGCTGGCGCTAGCTTAACCGTGCGTGCTAATATGCGAATTTTGGGTTCAGTGTGTGATGCCTTTTTAGATACATCATTATTGCTGATTGAGCAAAAGTATGGCGGAATGAGCCAGTATTTAGAGGAGCAGCTGGGGGTCACTCCCAGGTTACGTCAAGCCTTATGTGAATTATATTTGGAAGAAAAAAATGATTGATAAGTTAGCATTACAAGTTGTTAGTGGTAGTCATCATGCTTTAGGGACCGCCATTACGTTACAAATGTTTGGAACCAATGACGATTACTTAATTCGAATGGCATTTGATTTAATTGATCGTTATGAAGATTTATTAACAGTTAATCGTGATCAGTCTGAGGTGATGTCCATTAATCATGCAGCTGGTCAGCATCCCGTTCAAGTCTCAAGCGCAGTTTATAGTTTAGTGAAATTAGCCGTGGAAAAAAGTCAGGAGAATTTTGGCTTTAATGCGTTGATTGGTCCGGTAGTGAAACTTTGGCATATTGGATTTAAAGGTGCACATGTGCCGCAGGACAGTGAAATTAAAGCCTGCATGGCCCTAACGGATCCGTTTCAAGTTGATTTAAATGACCAAGACCAGACGGTTTATTTACGAAAAGTAGGTATGGAGCTCGATTTAGGCGGAATTGCGAAAGGTTGGATTGCAGATCGGATTCGTGATTTGTGGCGTGCTGGTGGTATCAGCGCTGGTATCATTAACCTTGGGGGCAATATTTTATTAGTCGGCCATAGCCCAAAACGTAGTAGTGGCGAATGGACTGTTGGGGTTCAAGATCCAATCAAGCCGCGTGGCAATAATATTGCGGTGGTAACGGTACCGGAATGTTCAGCTGTCACCTCTGGTATTTATGAACGTTATTTGGAAGTTAATGGTAAGAAGTATCACCATTTAATTGATCCGCGGACGGGGTATCCAGTTCAAACACAGGTCGCAGGAATTACCACGTTTACTAAAAATTCAGTCGATGCCGAGTTAGAATGCAAGCGGCTTTTCTTTGCGGGTAAACCGCTGGCAAATTGGCATCAGGACCCCCAACGGGTGGGTGCAGTTTTTGTGTATGAAAATGAACACGTCGTTTATGATAATTTTGATTAACAAATAGGACTAAAGCGAGGCTTTAGTCCTATTTGTTTACGCTGATTAGGCGGCGGTGCGACTGATATTAAATAGATTATTGAAGACACCATTTGATAAACCTGGCGTGTCATAAATAATGAATTTCAGGAAAGGCGCGCCGGTAATTTGCTGGTGAATCCAAGCAACATCAAAGGCGTTGAGCATTGAAAGGCCCACGTAGACGATGAAGTAGCCAGCAATGAGGGCGGTTAAAGCACCAGTGACGCGGTTTAAACTCGTACCAATCGCGGTTCCGCGGCGATGAGCCAGTGGCAGGGAATGACGAATGAGGCGCATGATTTGGCGCAAGATAAAGACTAGTACAAAAAAGGCGATAAAACGATAAAGCATTAAACTCGTTTCAGCCGGCAGTTCGGTCATGATGCTACTGCCAAATTGTTGGTAGAGCCAATTTCCAATCGGATTTTGAAGCATAATGGCTAAAATAAAAACAGCTGCACCAAAAATTAGATTAAGAATTAACCCAATAAAGCCAATATGGTAGCCGCGGTAAAGGCGTAAAGCTAAATAAAGTAATACGAAAATCGTGATAATCATGGTTAAATCTCCTTATAATGCTATTATAGCCCTGATAACTTTTGACGATTACGTTAAAATACTCCATAATTACAGGGATAGCGTACCGTATTCCTTTGTTTTATAACAAGATATGACAGGTGAAAAATGACTCCTGAAGCATTCAGTCAAGCATTATCAAACCATAAATTGCCCTTAACGACACAACAAGTGGCACAATTTAAGCTTTACTTTAAAGAATTAGTTGCTGCTAATGAGCAAGTTAATCTTACTCGGATTACCGCCGAGCCAGAGGTGTATCTCAAACACTTTTATGACAGTTTAACACCGTTGTTACAATTTCCCGACTTATTTCAATCAGCCATAAAGTTGTGTGATGTTGGCGCTGGCGCGGGATTTCCATCGCTTCCCTTAAAAATTTTGTGTCCCCAACTGCAAGTCACGATTGTCGACTCATTAGGGAAACGTTTAACTTTTTTAAGCGAGTTAATTGCTAAACTGGGATTGCAAGACGTCAGCTTAGTACATGGCCGCGCTGAAGATGTCGGTCAAAATCCAGCTTATCGGGAACAGTTTGATTTAGTGAGTGCGCGGGCGGTGGCACGAATGAGTGTTTTGAGCGAATATTGTCTGCCTTTGGTGAAACCGGGCGGCTACTTGATTGCGCTCAAGGGGCCCAAAGCCCAGTCAGAATTGCAATTAGCTAAAGTGGCAATTAGTAAGTTAGGCGGAAGTGTTGTGGAAACTGCCGATTTGACGCTGCCTGAAGCAGATGAAGAGCGGACATTAGTGCTGATTAAAAAGACTTATCAGACTCCCAGCAAATATCCGCGTCAAGCCGGAACACCAGCACGTAAGCCGCTATAGGAGGATGAATGATGTCACTCTTTTCATTTAATCGGCATAAGGAAGTGTCCCAAGATCAGCAGATTAGCCAGTTAGCGCTGACGACCATTATTCCGAATCGTTACCAGCCAAGGCATACTTTTTCCGCGGCAGCGATTGATGAATTGGCCCAAACAATCAAGACCCAAGGATTATTGCAACCAATTGTCGTGAGGCCCGTGTCTGGACAGTATGAGCTAATTGCTGGCGAGCGGCGTTTTCGGGCAGCTAAACAACTTGGTTGGGAAAAGATTGCGGCGATTGTGAAACCGTTCAGTGATGCCCAAGCTGCTAGTTTAGCCGTCATTGAAAATCTGCAGCGTGAGGATTTAAATCCCATCGATGAGGCGCAAGCTTATCGGCGTTTGATGCAACTGAATGAGCTTACGCAGGCTGCTTTGGCTCAAGAAATTGGTAAGTCACAATCTTATGTGGCGAATAAGTTACGATTGTTAAAGCTTGATCCTAAAGTGCAAAGTTATCTTGCCAGCCGAGAGTTATCAGCGCGTCATGGGCGGGCACTATTGGCATTGTCACCGCAAGATCAGCTCAAGGCATTGACGGAAATATTAACTGCTAAACTCACCGTTCAGGCTACGGAGGAGATGTGTCAGGACTTGCCGGGGTACCTTGCGGCTAAAAAGCCGACAGTGGAAATCAAAGCTAGTCAACCGAAAATCCGCCAGCGAGTTCCCAAGGACTTAAAGGTTCAGATTAATACAATTAAGCGAGCCGTCAAGTTGGCGCGTGAGTCTGGGGTGAAGGCGATTGTCCATGAAGAAAAAAAGGATGACGACTATCGCATTACCATTGAGTTGAAGCGCAAATAAAGGGGGATTGCGAGTATGATTAAAGTTATTTCGGTTGCTAATCAAAAAGGTGGGGTTGGAAAAACGACGACTACCATTAATTTGGCAGCTTCGATTGCCAAACGTGGCTACCGCGTTTTGATTATTGATATTGATCCGCAAGGAAATGCGACATCTGGGTTGGGGATTGAAAAGTCGACAATTGACCAAGATATTTATAAAGTACTCGTGGATGAAGTACCCATTAATGAAACTATTCACCATACGAGCACGGCTAAGTTAGATATTGTTCCGGCGACGATTAATTTATCTGGTGCCGAAACCGAATTGATTAGTATGATGGCGCGTGAGACCCGACTTAAGTCGGCATTAGCGGACATCGCGACGGATTACGATTTTATCTTTATTGACTGCCCGCCATCACTCGGTCAATTGTCAATCAATGCTTTTACTGCTAGTGACGCGATTTTAATTCCGGTTCAAAGCGAATACTACGCAATGGAAGGCTTGAGTCAACTGCTCAATACAATCCGCTTAGTTCAGAAGCACTTCAATCAAAATTTGGGAGTTGAAGGTGTGCTCTTGACAATGCTAGATGCCCGCACTAATTTAGGGGCGGAAGTGGTTAAAGAAGTACAAGCTTATTTCCATAAAAAGGTGTATCACACGATTGTTCCACGCATTACTAAATTAGCGGAAGCCCCAAGTTATGGGCAGGCAATCACAGAATATGCTCCCAATTCCCGGGCAGCTAAGGTATATGATGATCTAGCAAGAGAGGTGCTAAAAGCTCATGGCAAGAGACTCAAAAAATAATGAAGCGCATAAAAAAGGTGGCTTAGGACGTGGCATCGAAGCTTTATTTGATGACAATCCAGAGTTTGATGCAACTGAAGACGTGGTCGATTTAGCCTTAGCGGATATTCGCCCTAACCCTTATCAGCCGCGGCAACAATTTGATGAGCAGCGACTGCAAGAACTGGCAGATTCGATTGCTGAAAACGGTGTTTTTCAGCCGATTATTGTGCGCCAGTCGGTCAATGGCTATGAAATTATTGCGGGTGAGCGGCGGTGCCGTGCGTCAAAACTCGCTAAGAAGACCACTGTTCCGGCAATTGTGCGAAAGTTTGACGAGAGTCAAATGATGGAAGTGGCCGTATTAGAGAATCTGCAACGTGAGGATTTGACACCGCTTGAGGAAGCTCAAGCCTATGAAATGTTACAGAAAAATCTCGGCTTAACGCAGGCAGAAATTTCTAAGCGCATGGGGAAGTCACGGCCATATATTGCGAATTATCTGCGGTTACTAACACTACCGATCAAGACGAAACGTTTGTTGCAACGCGGCGATTTGTCGATGGGACAAGGCCGCACGCTTTTAGGACTAAAAGACAAGCAAAGCATTGATGCATTAGCTAAGCGAATTGTAAAGGAAGGCTTGTCAGTACGACAAGTCGAGGCATTGGTCGCAAAGCTTAATACCAAGCCGCAACGCGTACATAAGGGGCAACATAAGTCGGCCTTTATTGCTGCTAGTGAGCAGCAACTGGCAGCTAAACTAGGTTTATCCGTTAATATTTTAGCGGGGAAGCAAGGCAAGGGTCACGTGTCAATTGACTTTAGCTCAACCGCAGATCTAAACCGTTTGCTGGATTTATTGGGAGTAGATTTGGATGATCAATAAAGCAGACTATGCGCTAGCAGACACCGTCATGATGAAAAAGCGCCATGCTTGTCAAGCTAATGACTGGGAAATTTTACGTTTGGGCGCCGATATTCGTCTCAAGTGTATGGGGTGTGGTCATATCATGTTAATGAGCCGAGCCGATTTTAATCAGCGACTCAAAAAGGTACTCATCAAGCAGGATGACTTAACTGCCAGGCGTTCTCAGCATTACGTACCTGTATCTGAAATTGCGCAACCTAATTAGAAGCAACCGAAATAAAGAAGAAGAGGAGAAAAATGTCATTAACTGCTGGTATTGTAGGATTACCTAATGTGGGTAAATCAACCTTGTTCAATGCGATTACAAAGGCGGGGGCTGAGATGGCTAACTACCCATTTGCGACGATTGAACCCAATGTAGGGATGGTCGAGGTGCCAGACAAGCGTTTGGCTCGCATTCAAGCACTTATTCCTGCAAAAAAGATTGTGCATACAACGTTTGAATTTACGGATATTGCAGGTCTGGTCAAAGGAGCTTCCAAAGGTGAAGGCTTAGGAAATAAATTTTTGGAAAATATTCGTCAAACGGATGCCATCGTTCATGTTGTTCGTGCCTTTGAAGATGACAATATTACTTCCGTTACTGGCAAGGTTGATCCTGAAGAAGACATTAATACGATTAATCTTGAACTCGCAATTGCCGATTTAGACGCAGTTAATCGCCGCATCACGAAAGTAAAGAAAGTTGCGCAACAAGGTGACAAGACCGCTAAGGCCGAAATGGCAGTCCTAGCTAAAATTCAACCAGCACTAGAAGCTGGAGATGCGGTACGTTCACTTGATTTTTCGGAAGATGAGCAAGTGATTGTCAAAGGCTTGTTCTTGTTAACTGCTAAGCCAGTAATTTATGTGGCTAATATTGCCGAGGATGCTATGGCTGATCCAGCTGCAGATGCTTATTATCAAATCGTTAAGGCGCACGCTGATAAGGAAGGCGCAGGGTGTTTAGGGATATCGGCTGCAACCGAAGAAGAAATTGCTGGGATTGATGGGGATGAAAAACAAGAATTCCTGGAAGCTGAAGGGGTTAGCGAATCGGGTCTCGATCGTTTAATCCGGGCTGCTTACCATCTCTTGGGCTTGCGGACATTCTTTACTGCTGGTGGTCCTGAAACGCGTGCTTGGACTTTTCATAAGGGCATGAAAGCACCACAAGTTGCCGGTGTGATTCACTCTGATTTTGAACGAGGCTTTATTCGAGCTGAAGTCGTCTCTTATGCTGATTTGGATAAGTATGAAACGATGGCTAAGATTAAAGAGGCTGGTCGCCTGCGCTTAGAAGGTAAAGAATACCAAGTCGCTGATGGTGACATTATTGAATTTAGATTTAATGTTTAGGGAGAATTTGGATGACCAAAATAGATGAACAGCGGTCAGTGGCAAGTGAACCAACTACCGATTTACGTACCCAACTGTCAAATAAAAACAACGCTTATGTTTTTCAGCTGCAAAAAGAATTAGAGTTACAAGGTTCATTAACAACTGAAGCCGCTCAAGCGCGGGTGACCGCTTTATTACCTGAGATTTTGACCGCGCAGCGCCGTGGTCAAACTGCGCGTGCGCTTTATTTAGGGACGCCCAAGCAAGCAGCAGCGCGCTTGCTGCATCCCGAATTAGATCAGCCAGC
>DIDI01000024.1:0-2946 GCA_002418055.1 Lactobacillus sp. UBA5804
CGTGCTTCCAATTGACGTGCAACACTATCAGCAGTCAATTCAGCATCTAAATCAGGTTTTTTGATTTCAACAATATTAATATGAACTTGCTTTTGAGTTAAAGCATTTAACTCTTGACGTAAAGTTTCAACTTCTGCGCCACCCTTACCAATAACCATTCCTGGCTTAGCAGTATGAACGGAAATATTGATACGGCTAGCAGCACGTTCAATTTCTACAGTAGAAACAGAGGCATCTTTTAACTTCTTTGAAATGAACTTTCGAATACGAAGGTCTTCATTTAAGGTTTCTTTGTACCCTCTGTCAGCATACCATTTTGATTCCCAATTGCGGATAACGCCAAGACGGAAACCATTTGGGTTAATCTTTTGACCCATTAATATACCCTCCCTTAATCGTTCTTTTCAGAAACTACAACAACTACGTGGCTAGTCCGTTTGTTAATTGGAGAAGCCATCCCTTTAGCACGTGGACGGAATCGCTTTAAAGTAGCGCCTTCGTTGACATAAGCTTCAGAGATATATAAGTTAGCACTCTCAAGATCGTAGTTGTGTTCTGCATTCGCAACAGCTGAATGCAGAACTTTCTTAACGATTGGGGAAGCAGCTCTAGGCGTAAATTCCAAGATTGCTAATGCTTCAGCAACGCTCTTGCCGCGAATTAAATCAACAACAAGACGTACTTTTCTAGCAGCAATACGAACAGTCTTTGCTTCAGCTCTTGCTGAACTAATTTGTTCTGCCATTTAGATTGTTTCTCCTTCCTTACTTAGCTGGTACCGTGGTGGTAGTAGTCGTGGTTGCTTTATCAGCAATTCTATGACCGCGGAATGTCCGAGTTGGGACAAATTCACCTAACTTATGACCAACCATGTCTTCAGTCACATAGACAGGAACATGTTTTCTACCATCGTAAACAGCTATCGTCAAGCCAACAAATGAAGGGAAAATAGTTGAACGACGAGACCAAGTCTTAATAACTTGCTTCTTGTCTGCACTTGCTTGGGCATCAACCTTCTTCAAAAGTGAGGCATCTGCGAAAGGACCTTTTTTAATACTACGGCTCATTAATTAACCCTCCTTCTATTACTTGCTACCCTTACGGTGACGGATAATCAATTTCTCACTAGACTTCTTAGAATTACGTGTCTTAACTCCACGTGACTTCTTGCCCCATGGCGTCATCGGTTGTGGGCGACCAACTGGCGCCTTACCTTCACCACCACCATGTGGGTGATCGTTAGGGTTCATGACTGAACCACGAGATTGTGGACGTCTGCCTAACCAACGTGAACGACCAGCTTTACCTAATTGGATTAGTGAATGTTGTTCGTTACCAACAGTACCAATAGTAGCACGGCAAGTACCAAGAACCTTACGAACTTCACCAGATTGCAATCTAACTAAAACGTAGTTGCCATCAAGGCCAAGAACTTGAGCACTAGCACCAGCACTTCTAACCAGCTGACCACCTTTACCAGGTTTAAGTTCAATGTTATGAATTGACGTACCAGTTGGGATATTAGCTAATGGTAATGCGTTACCAACCTTAATATCTGCTTCTGGACCTGATTCAACAACTGTTCCTACAGTCAAGCCTTTAGGAGCTAAGATGTAGGTCTTAATACCATCGGTATAGTGTAACAATGCAATGTTTGCAGTCCGATTTGGATCGTATTCAATTGTCTTCACAACTGCTTTAGCGTTATCTTTATTCCGCTTAAAATCAATAATACGATACTTTTGTTTGTGACCACCGCCACGGTGTCTTACTGTAATATGACCATATGAGTTACGACCTGCAGTATGTGATTGAGATTCAAGCAAAGTCCGTTCTGGCTTGCTCGTAGTGATTTCTGCAAAGTCTGAAGAAGTCATATTACGACGACCGTTAGTAGTTGGCTTGTAAACTTTAATAGCCAATTATCTGACCTCCTATTACTTTTTATCTGAATCTTCATTGCTGAAGATCTTAATGTCATTAGAATCTTTAGTTAATGAAACAATAGCCTTACGCCGACGAGCAGTCTTGCCAGTATAACGGCCTACTCGTTTGTCCTTGCCACGAACATTCATGATGTTAACGTGCTTTACCTTAACATCAAAAATTTCTTCGATTGCAGCACGAACTTCTGTCTTAGTGGCAGTTAAAAGAACGTCGAAGGTGTACTTTTTGTTATCCATTAAGTTGGTAGATTGTTCAGTAACAACAGGTCTTAAAATGATATCGCGTGCGTCCATTAGGCCAATACCTCCTCAATTTTCTTCACTGCTGCTTGCGTTAACACGAGTTTATCGTAGTTTACGGCATCAACTACATTGAGGCCGTTAGTTGGAACAACTTTAACGTTTGGCAAATTGTGAGCTGAAAGCTTGATATTGTTGTCATCACTGACAAGCAAAACCTTACCTTCAAGCTTCAAGCCAGCTAACAGTGCAACTAGCTCTTTTGTCTTAGGTGCAGCTAACGTTAAACTGTCCAAGACTACTAATTCGTTATCAGCAAGCTTTTGTGAAAGGGCAGACTTGATAGCCAAGCGACGTTGCTTTTTAGGCATGTTGTAGGCATATGAGCGAGGGGTTGGTCCGAAGACAACACCACCGCCACGCCATTGTGGACTTCTGATAGAACCTTGACGTGCACGGCCAGTTCCCTTTTGTTTCCAAGGCTTCTTACCGCCACCACGAACTTCAGATCTGTTTTTAACTTTTGAAGTTCCCTGGCGTTGACCGGCTCTTTGTCTAAGGATTGCATCGAACAGGACGCTCTCATTAGGCTCAATTGCGAACACTTCGTCGTTTAAGGTAACTTCACCAGAAGCTTTTCCGTTTTGCCCGATTACTTTTAAATTAGCCATTTATGTCCTCCTCCCTATTTAGTAGCTTTAGAAGCTGACTTAACAACAATTAATGAATTCTTAGCACCAGGTACATTGCCCTTAACAAG
>DIDI01000024.1:3082-8221 GCA_002418055.1 Lactobacillus sp. UBA5804
TGACTTCTGAGCCCACTTTATAGTCCTTAAGCTCAACCCCGTTGATTTCACGAATGAAGCGCTTAGGCGTGGTCTCTGCTTTTTCAGCATGGCCTTTTTCTGGTTTGTTGCTCAAAACTTCACGTTTATCTTGGTAACCTAGTTGAACAGCTTCATAGCCGTCTGATTCAACCGTCTTCACTTGCAGAACAACGTTTGGCGTTGCTTCAACAACTGTGACGGGAACCAGGATACCATCTTTGTTGAAGACTTGAGTCATACCGACTTTTCTTCCTAAGATTCCTTTGGTCATGTATACACCTCTTTCTATTTAAAAATTACAGCTTAATTTCGATGTCAACACCACTTGGTAAATCGAGTTTCATTAATGAATCAACTGTTTTAGGAGTTGGGTTCAAAATATCGATTAAGCGCTTGTGGGTGCGCATCTCAAACTGTTCACGTGAATCCTTGTTCTTATGTGGGGAACGCAGAACCGTGAATAAGGTTCTCTCTGTTGGAAGTGGAACTGGACCAGAAATTTCTGCACCCGTTCTCTTCGCAGTAGCTACTATCTTAGCAGCTGATTCATCGAGAATACCATGTTCGTATGACTTAAGTCTGATACGAATTGATTGACTTGCCATAAAATTACCTCCTTGGCGTCTTCTTTAAAAGATGACTAGCTCAGCAAAAATTTCCCGGTACGCTCCTGTGGCAATGCAGCCGGGCGTGCCGCAACCTCTTGCATCACCGCTACAACAATTATGTGCAAAAGGGCATAGTTGTCCTTAACAAATGCACTTCTACCAGTATAGCGAATCAAGCCTTAAAGCGCAAGGCTTTAGGCACCTTTTTTGACAAAAAAAGAGCTGCTGGCTTAACCAACAACTCGATTCTTTTTTAAAACTTTTTATTAAATTGATAACTTTCAAGCGAATTAGCTGATTTATTCAGCGTTGCCACCACGTTTTTTAATGATGTCGGCTTGAATTGATTTTGGACATGGTGAGTAGTGATCAAAGACCATGGTGAAGGTCCCACGACCTTGTGTGGATGACCGTAAAGTGGTCGCATACCCAAACATTTCTGACAATGGTACCATGGCATTCAACACCTTAGCACCAGCACGGTCTTCCATACCCTCCATCGTTCCCCGACGAGCAGTAATAGAACCCATAACATCACCTAAGTAATCTTCTGGTGTAATAACTTGGACCTTCATAATTGGTTCCAAGATAACCGCACCAGCTTTATTAGCAGCGTTACGTAGAGCAAGTGAAGCAGCAACCTTGAAGGCAGCTTCAGATGAGTCGACTTCATGGTAACTACCATCATAAAGCTTAGCCTTAACATCGATTAATGGGTAGCCAGCCAATACACCATTCTTCATGGCTTCTTGCAGACCAGCATCAACGGAAGGAATATATTCACGCGGAACAACCCCACCGACAATCCCATCTTCAAATTCGTAACCTTTGCCTTCTTCGTTTGGTGTAAATTCAATCCAAACGTCACCATATTGACCCTTACCACCAGATTGACGAACAAACTTACCTTGTGATTTGGCAGCCTTGGTGAAAGTTTCACGATAAGCAACTTGTGGCTCACCAATGGTAGCTTCAACGTGGAATTCACGTTTCATCCGCTCAACCATGATGTCCAAGTGTAACTCACCCATACCGGCAATCAAAGTTTGACCAGTTTCAGAGTTAGTTTCAGCCCTGAAAGTTGGGTCTTCTTCAGTCAGTTTTTGTAAAGCAATATCAAGTTTGTCACGATCAGCCTTTGATTTAGGCTCAATTGAAACTTGGATAACTGGATCTGGAACATCCAAACTTTCCAAAATTAATGGATGGTCAGGAGCGGTTAATGAGTCACCCGTAGTGGTATTCTTCAAGCCGATCGCACCGGCAATATCACCAGAGAAGACTTCAGAGATTTCAGTCCGGGAGTTTGCATGCATTTGTAGCAAACGACCAACCCGTTCACGTGAGTTCTTCGTTGCATTCAAGACGTATGAACCAGATTGCAATGAACCCGTGTATACCCGGATAAAGGTTAACCGACCAACAAATGGGTCAGTAGCAATCTTGAAAGCCAAAGCTGAAAATGGTTGCTCGTCATCAGCCAATAATTCAACTTCTTCACCTGATTTAGGATCATGCGCAATATAAGGCTTCACATCAAGTGGTGATGGTAAGTAATCAACGACACCATCGAGCATCATTTGGACGCCCTTGTTCTTGAAGGCTGAACCAGCAAAGACTGGGAAGAACTTCAATTCCAAGGTAGCTTTACGGATAGCAGCCTTGATTTCGTCATTAGAAATTTCTTGACCTTCAAGATACTTCTCCATAACGCTATCATCAACATCAGCTACTGCTTCAATTAATTGGCTACGACGCTTAAGTGCTTCTTCCTTGTATTCATCAGGAACTGGAATTGTATCCCAATCAGAACCAAGCTTATCTTCGTCATAAACATCAGCTACCATATCGATTAAGTCGATGACACCGGCAAACTGATCTTCAGCTCCGATTGGCATTTGGACTGCATGTGCATTGGCATTAAGACGCTCATGTAAGGTCTTAACAGAGTAATCAAAGTTCGCACCAATCTTATCCATCTTGTTGACGAATACGATACGTGGTACACCATAGTTTTCAGCTTGGCGCCAAACATTTTCGGTTTGAGGTTCAACACCTGATTGAGCATCAAGTACGGTTACCGCACCATCAAGCACCCGCAAAGAACGTTCAACTTCAATCGTAAAGTCGACGTGTCCTGGCGTATCAATAATATTGATACGGTGGTTTTTCCATTGTGCAGTAGTAGCTGCAGAAGTAATGGTAATCCCACGTTCTTTTTCTTCGTCCATCCAGTCCATTTGTGAATCCCCTTCATGGGTTTCACCAATTTTGTGGATTTTACCAGTATAGTAAAGGATACGTTCAGTGGTTGTGGTCTTACCGGCATCGATATGGGCCATAATACCAATATTACGCGTATCCTTTAGTGGAAATTCACGCTTATTAGCCATAAATTTGTTTTCTCCTTAAAAGACTAGTAATTAGAAGCGGTAGTGTGCAAAGGCACGGTTAGCTTCAGCCATACGATGAACATCTTCACGTTTCTTGACTGCAGAACCAGTGTTGTTGGATGCATCAATAACTTCATTAGCTAAACGTTCATCCATGGTATGTTCATTACGTAAACGTGCGTATGAAACTAACCATCTCAGACCAAGAGTAGTTCTACGTTCAGGACGAACTTCAACTGGGATTTGATAGTTAGAACCACCAATCCGGCGAGCTCTAACTTCAAGTACTGGCATAATATTGTTCATAGCAGTATCAAAGACATCAATTGGCTCTTTACCAGTCTTTTCTTTAACAATATCAAAGGCGTCATACAGAATTGATGATGCCTTTGCACGTTTACCATCAACCATTAAGTGGTTAATTAACTTCGTTACTAGCTTTGAGTTGTAAACTGGATCTGCTAACAATTCTCGCTTAGCTACATGACCTTTTCTTGGCATTGTTTAAGTCCTCCCTTAGGCTTTCTTTGCACCGTACTTAGAACGGCTTTGTTTTCTACCATCAACACCGGCGGTATCAAGCGCACCACGGACAATATGGTAACGAACACCAGGAAGGTCCTTAACACGACCACCACGAATCAATACAACCGAGTGTTCTTGCAAGTTATGGCCTTCGCCTGGGATATAAGCCGTGACTTCAATTAAGTTTGACAAACGGACACGGGCATACTTACGTAAAGCTGAGTTAGGCTTCTTTGGGGTCATCGTACCGACACGAGTTGCAACCCCACGCATTTGTGGTGCTGGATTAGCAACGAGCTCACGTTTCATTGAGTTGTAACCGAAGTTCAACGCTGGTGACTTTGACTTAGTCGTCTTTGAATGACGACCTTTTCTTACCAATTGATTGATAGTTGGCATTAAAGTTTTCCTCCTAATAATTAATCATTTCGCTCACACATCCGGGAGTTTCTTTTTTACTCGACAGAAGACGTATTCAAAACATACAAATGCTATTTTACGCCAATTTGAATTTTAAGCAACTTTTTTTGCCAATATTGTTCCTTTGGCTGCTTTTTTCCTAAAATTTGATGCCAAGTTCGTAAAGTAAGATTGGAGGTATTGAATGCTAAAACTCATCCTATTTTTTTGTGGACTTTGCTTTGGGCCAGCGCTACTGCACATCAGTCAGCCTTCGGCCACTGACCAGTTATTATCAGATGAGAGGCAAATGCCAGGGCCACGTGCTGTCGTTAGTCTTGCTACCGGGATTACCTTTTATCAACTACCAATTTGGGAACTCGCCCAGTGGCCTGAGCTTATTTTCCTAAATAGTTTGCTGATTATGGCCCTAATGGACTATCAAACCCAAAGTTTTGAAGCTCGTTGGCTTATTCCAGCTGGCTTAACCGCTAGCTACCAATTTTTACTAGCGCCTAAGTGGACAGAGCTCGAGTGGCTATTATGGCTACCAATCATGCTCTTTTTGCTCGGTGCTCGTTGGCTTAATCAATTAGGCGGCGGGGACATCTGGATTTACGGTCTACTTGCCCTCTTTTATCGTCCGCTGGTCGCTAACCAGCTTTTACTACTAGCTGCTTGTTTGCTAATCTGCACCACTATTTGGCATCCCCATGATGCCAAAAGACATTATCCACTCTTGCCATTTCTGTATTTAGCAGTGTTAGTACATCATCTTAATCTTATCCATTAAAAAAGGCATTCTATCGTATCGATAGAATGCCTTTTACTATATCAAACGCTATTTATCGCTCACTTTTTCAGCAGCCTTCATTTGCTTTTCGATATCGGCAATTGAATAAACTGAATCTGCATGATCGACATTTGCCTTAACACCCATGTCACGGTAAATTGGCATCCCAGTACCAGCAGGGATAATCTTACCAATAATGACATTTTCTTTCAGACCTAATAATGGGTCATTCTTACCACGAATTGAGGCATCTGTTAATATCCGAGTCGTCTCTTGGAAGGAGGCAGCAGACAAGAAACTGTTAGTTTCAAGGGCAGCCTTCGTAATCCCAAGGATGACACTTTGACCAGTAGCAGGAATCCCACCAGAAATAATAATGGCCTTATTACGGTCTCTAAAC
>DIDI01000053.1:0-326 GCA_002418055.1 Lactobacillus sp. UBA5804
CAAGTTGGCACAGGATCATTTAAAAGCTATTATGGTGCAATTCTAAGTAATTGTGCTTGTTCGTTAATGCGGTATGTGGCTGCTAAACGGCGGGCTCCTGAGGAGGCACCGGAGTCCTATGAAGACTGGATGCAGGATGCGCGGTCCGATAGATCGCCAATGGCGCAGCTAACCATCCCGTATACCATTTTGTGGCGAGAATTATTAGATCAACTAAATGGATCAGAACGTGCTGCATTGTTGGCTTATCTAGGGGCGATGTCAGTGGAGGAAGCGGCTGCTCACTATGGGTATTCTGTGATTACTTTGAAGGGGAGTCGTACGCG
>DIDI01000053.1:428-5205 GCA_002418055.1 Lactobacillus sp. UBA5804
ATGAAGACTGAAGAAGACATGTTGCCGTTTTTAAAAGACTCTGACGAGAAAGTCGCAGCTTTTGTCAATGAAAATCTTAAGAAGTAAAACCAACTAGTTTTACGATGTTCTACGCCCGGTGGTCACGCCAGTTGACCACTAAAAAAGCAATCCTTACGGATTGCTTTTTGATTAGCTTCAATAGCTAATAATTAACGATTTTGGTCAGTAACATCAATGACTAGATGCTCATTGACGAAAGCCATCAGTCCTAGTGGGCTAAGTTCGCGGCCGTATCCAGAACGCTTTACGCCGCCAAAGGGAATTTCTCCTGCAGTAATCCAGCGCCCATTAATGACTGTCATACCTGTTTCGATTTTGGCAGCTACAGTTTCAGCATGCTTGATATCAGCACTAATGACAGACGATCCTAAACCGTAATTAGATTGGTTAGCTAATTTAATGGCTTCATATTCGTCTTTAACACAGAAAACTTCTGCTACTGGGGCAAAGATTTCGGTATCAAACATTGGGTTATCTGCTGCAATGTTGGTTAAAATGGTTGGCCGGAAGAAGGCACCTGGGTGTTTGATTTCAGGATATTGATAGTAAACTTTGGCACCGGCTTCAGTTGCGCTCTTAACTTGTTTGATAGCTTTATCCGTCGCTTCTTGACTATTAAGTGGTGCTAAGCTAGTGCCAGCAGCAGCTGGATCACCAGCGACTAGATGGCTGAAGACCTGCTTTAAAATTTTGAGTACATGTTCGTATTGTGATTCAACCACAATCATGCGTTTAGATGATGTGCAGACTTGACCAGCATTATAAGTTCTCGCATCTGCTAGCACGTTTTCCAATACGGTCGTATCAGCATCATCAAGGACGATGAAGGCGTCATTGCCGCCCAGCTCCATCGTTGATTTCTTTAAATTTTTCCCGGCTTCTTGGGCAACGGAAGTACCGCCACGCTCTGAACCAGTTAAGGCTACACCTTGCACTCGTTTATCAGCCATGACTTGTTCTAGCTGACTATAACTCAGGTAAAGGTTAATTAAACTGCCTTCTGGGGCACCCGCTTGCTTGATAATTTTAGCGGTTAAAGCAGCTGAACTAGGGACGTTATGAGCATGCTTTAAGATCATTGGGTTACCGACAACGAAGTTAGGTGCAAAAACCCGAATAATTTGATAAAGTGGGAAATTCCAAGGCTCACAAGCTAGAATTACACCAGTTGCTTGCTTTAAATAATAAGCATGGCCAAGGCTAGTTGGTAATGGGGTTGGTTCCAGCAATTTAGGACCGTTGACCGCATAGTAATGACAAATTTCGACACAAATATCGACTTCTTCACGTGCTTCGGAAAGTAGCTTACCCATCTCGTTAGTCATCATCATTGCTAACGCTTCTTTATGAGCAGCTAGACCAGCACTAATGGCTTCTAGTTGTGTCGCACGTGTTTGTGGACTTTCGTGTTGCCATTTGTGATAGAGTGCATCCGCTAGATTAAGTGCGTCTTCAATCTGATCCTCAGTCGGATTGCTAAAGCTGGCAAAGGTTTCGTTGGTATATGGATTAATTGATTCATATTTTGACATGAGCATACCTCAATTCTTTTCTGTTATAATGTACTAGTCTATTATACCCATAAAAAATATCAGGCACTAATACTAAGTGTTCGCGCTACCATTAAAATTACTAACGACCCGTTAGCGAGTCAGTAGTTGTGCGTGCAGGCATTAGCCTTATGATTGGAGAAAGTCACTATGACAAAAGAAATTGCTACTGCTAGAATTTATTTAGGTTCCCCATTTTACACCCCGGCACAGCGCGAACGAGTGCTACAGGCTAAAGCGTTGTTAGCAAAAAATGCCACGGTTGCACATGTGACTTTTCCATTTGATCAAAATTTTGTTGATTCGGCTGAGTCGGTAGCTGATCGCGAAAGTGGACGTCGCTCGGTATTATGGCAACAAGCCACATATCAAAATGATTTGGCAGGGATTAGCCATGCGACTTGTGGTGTTTTCTTATATGATTTAGATCGGATTGATGATGGTTCTGCGTTTGAGATTGGGTTTTTCCGCGCTCAGCATAAGCCGGTTATCTTAGTGCCGTTCCGAGTTAACGAAGCGACACCTAAAGGGATGAATTTAATGCTTGCACAAGGCGTAACCACCTTGCTTGATGGCAATACCGAGTTTGCGCGACTGGCTACTTTTGATTTTAATGAAACGCCAGCCAATCCAGTGAGTGGTTATCAAATCTATTAATGAATAAAAAAAGCCCCGCGTACTGCGGGGCTTTTTTATTGGCGTTAAGCTTGACGTTTAATGATCTGGTGTAAAAAATCGATACTTTCATCTAAGTAGTCAGCACCATAATCCATGGCATGACCATGACCTTTGATTGTCAGTAGCTGAGCGGGATGGCCATTTTGTGCCAATTCATTAATAAAAGTTAAGACGCTTGGTAACGGGGTTAGCTCTGCTAATGAATTAAGCATGAACAGGGGACCGAGCTTGTCTAATTGGTAAGAACTGACATCGAGTGCACTTAGCGTTTTAGCATCGGCTGACCCAGCATAAGTTAGCGTGAAGTATTTATAGAAAGCATCAGCAACGGCTTGCCGGGTTGTTAATCCAGCTGCCGCACCGTTGGGAGTTGGCGTGACCTTGGGATGGGCTTTAATCCAGCTAGCGAAGGACACCGGGGCGGACCAAGTTACGGTTGGAAAGCCATATTGTCCTGCTAGATAGATTGCCATGGTGCCACCAACACTGGCACCAATTTGAACAATATTATGGATATCATCGGTATCAGTGTAATCACTGGCTAACAGCCATTTAATGAAGGTAGCTGCATCATGATGGGCTGCTGGATAAACGGCTTGTGGTGCTAGTTGGTAGTTGGGTACAAAAGTCATGAAGCCAGCGTTTGCTAAATCAATACCTAATGTTTTGACGCCTTGTTTATCGCCACGAAACCAACCGCCACCATGCCAAAAAATAAGAATTTTAGTCGCTGAAGTTGTTTCGTTAGGATAATAAATATCGGTCGCTAGTTGTGTTGTTGGTTCAAAAATAACATCTTTTTTGATAATCACCATAGGAATCACCTTTTCTAATTAGATTAACTTCATTATAACGATAAAACTTAATCTTTTATTGAGAATCGACACTTAAATCCATCTTAAACAAACTTTTTTGTTAAACTTAAACTACTTAAAGGAATGGAGTAAGCCTATGCATTTGTCACCTAAGAATAGTCGAAAACTGATCAGTCTATTGACGATTGGATCGATTATCATCATTTTATTGTTAGTTGTCTACTGGTATCGACTAGGTATCTTTACCAATGAAACTAAAATGCGGGCGTATTTAGCCGATAAGAAGATTATTGGCCCACTACTATTCTTGTTGATTCAGGTGGTGCAAGTAGTGATTCCGGTAATTCCAGGCGGTGTTTCGTTACTAGCTGGGGTGGTCTTCTTTGGACCGTTAATGGGATTTGTTTATAATTATGTGGGAGTTTGTATTGGGTCAATCATTAATTTCTTTTTAGCACGCTATTATGGTAAGCCATTTATTCTGTATGTTGTTTCTGAGGAAACTCTGGATAAGTACATGCAATGGACCAAAAATCAGAAAAAATTTAATTGGTTTTTTGCTGTTTGTATTTTAGCCCCGGTGGCCCCAGACGATGTCTTGTGTTTAATCGCTGGCTTAACTGAAATGAAGGTTTCCACCTATTTATGGATTATCTTTTTGGCTAAGCCTTGGACTATTGCGGTCTATAGCTTAGGGCTAGCGTATGGGTCTCATTGGTTGATGCATTTGATTGGACAATAATGTTAGAAACAAAACGATTATATTTACGACGTGTGCAATTAACAGATGCACCATTGTTATTGCGCTGGGGACAAAGTACTTATTATCATCGTACTGCCGGGTTTGAAACTTATTCAGATTTGGCAGCAGCTAAAGTTGGCTGTCAGCAATATGCGGCTAGGCCAAATAGTTATTTGATTTGCTTGCGGCGCAACCATCGTGCAATCGGACTAGTAGAATTGTATGAACGTGGCATGGCAACCGCTGAATTGCGGCAGACAAGTGAGCTGGGGTTTTTACTTGACCAAGCATTTTCTGGACATGGTTATATGACGGAAGCGATTCAGCGAGTCCTTAAATTTGCGTTTAGACAAATGCAGCAAACGGAAGTATGGGCTGGAACTTTTACTAGCAATGTTAAATCACAGTCTTTCTTGACGCGGCTGGGCTTTCATTATCAGTATTGTGTTGATTATTCACAACTGAGTGCACAACTCGCTTTTCAGGAGAAATATTATTTGCTCAAACGTCATGATTGGCTTAAACTATAAACAAACACGAAAGTCTAAGACTTATTTAGAGAATTCACGGTTGGTGCAAGTGAAGAGAAGTCGTTTCCAACTTTCATCTGAGTGGGCAAGTAATACTTGCACGGTAAGCCCCGTTATCGCTAGCAATGAGTGCAGTCTATTGAGACTGAAAATGGGTGGTACCGCGAAGTAGCTAGAGCCGATTCGTCCCTTCAAAGGGATTAGTCGGCTCTTTTTTGATGGAGGTTTTTGAGGGATGCTTGATATTAAAGTAATTCGTGAGAACTTGGCTTGGGCTAAAGAAAAATTAGCAACCCGTGGTATTAAGGCTGCTAAACTTGATCAATTGGTTGAGATTGATGCTAAACGGCGCCAAGCCATTAGCGAAAGTGAACAGTTAAAAGCACAGCGCAATGATGCGAGTGCAGCCATCGCGGCTGC
>DIDI01000053.1:5323-6441 GCA_002418055.1 Lactobacillus sp. UBA5804
ACTAAGCTTGATATTCTTGACTGGGATCGTGCTGCTAAAGTTTCAGGTGCACGTTTTGTTTATTACAAGGGTGCAGGTGCTTTGCTGGAACGGGCCGTATTTAATTTCTTTTTAGATGAAAATACGAAAGCTGGTTACACTGAGATTATCCCACCTTATCTAGTGAATGATCATTCGATGCAGGGAACGGGCCAATTTCCGAAGTTCCGTGAAGACGTTTATACGATTGTCGACAACGATGATCCCGACAAACCACTTGATTTAACATTAATTCCAACTGCTGAAGTACCTCTGGTAAACTATTTCCGAAATGAAATTATTCATGGTGAAAAGTTGCCAATTAATGTAACGGCATTATCTCCTGCTTTCAGAAGTGAGGCTGGATCAGCTGGCCGTGATACTCGCGGGTTAATTCGGATGCACGAATTCCGGAAGGTTGAAATGGTTAAAGTTTGTCGACCAGAAGAGTCTTGGAATGAGCTCGATAAATTAACTCATAATGCCGAACACTTGCTGCAAAAGTTGGGGTTACCATATCATGTTGTGGCTTTATCCACTGGGGATGCCAGCTTCACGAGTGCGAAGACATTTGATCTAGAAGTCTGGATGCCCGCACAGGACAAGTATCGCGAAATTTCGAGTTGTTCGAATTGTACCGACTTCCAAGCAAGGCGAGCACAAATCCGTTATCGTGATGATGATGGCAAATTACACTTAGCGCATACTTTAAATGGCTCAGGATTGGCAGTTGGTCGGACAGTAGCTGCAATTCTGGAAAATTATCAAAATGAGGATGGTACGATTACTGTGCCGGAAGCGTTGGTACCATATATGAATGGCATGACTAAGATTGTTAAAGAACCTAGTTTAATCTAATTGAATTAACCGAAAAAGCGCCTTTGGCGTTTTTTTATTTTTTTGCTTGCCATGACAAAAAAATAGGAGTAATCTATTGAAGTCGCCTTCGGGAGACGGCCAATGAGGCTGCTGAGCACATTTAAAAAAAGACTTGCCAAGCAGGTAAAAAGTTGGTAACATAGTTAACTGTTGTGAGTCGTTAAGGCGACTTGGAGGGAGCTAGCAAAACGAAAAAAAGCTTGACAAAACAGGCCACGATT
>DIDI01000040.1:0-18923 GCA_002418055.1 Lactobacillus sp. UBA5804
GATCTGCCAGACTTCCGTGCTGGTGATACGGTTCGTGTGCACGTTCGAGTAGTTGAAGGTACGCACGAACGTATCCAATTATTTGAAGGTGTTGTGATTAAACGTCAAGGTTTCGGTATTGCCGCTACCTACACTGTTCGTAAAATTGCTTCAGGTGTCGGTGTTGAACGTACCTTCCCAGTTAACACCCCACGAGTTGCTAAGATTGATGTTATCCGTCAAGGCCGTGTTCGTCGCGCTAAGCTTTACTACTTACGTGAACGTCATGGTAAGGCGGCTAGAATTGCTGAACGTCGTCGTTAATTTATTAATGACGCCACACAAAAAACGACTTCACTTGAAGTCGTTTTTTGTGTGGGCTAATAAGTTAATGTACCGTACTGTTTCCGTTTTTATAATTAAGCGTAACACCTGGTTCGACGTTGAAAATATAAACGTTGAGCCGAATACTGTTATCACCAATGGATTCAGCTTCCATGTGAACGCCGCGAGCAAGTAATTCATTTGCGCGGAAGATCGGTGTAATCCGGTAACGAACGTAATGGTTTGATGTATCCCTTAGATAATAAGCCACTTGATTTTCATATTGACTCATATCAGGGTCATTGAGCTGACGCGTACCGGTCATCAAATTTCGCAAATTGTTATTTTTTCCCGTGAATTGATAGCCAATGAGATGACTGCGGTTGAATAGCCAACCACAGCTGATCCGTTTATTATGCCAGCCCGTCGGATCAACATGCAAGGGTTCACGCCCGCGGCGTGGCATTAGACGTATATTCAGCATGGCGTTGGCAGCGGTAACACGATTTTCGTGGTCTAGCTGACCATAATGTTGCCAAGCACCGTGATGCAAGCTGAGTGTCTGCCTAGAAAACTGCGGTTGGTCATGGTCTAGAATTAAAATTTGTGAGCCTTCGTAATTTAAGCGAGCTAAGCTTGAGGTTTTAGCGCTGGCAGAGCTGTTAACAGCAGTTGCAATGTGAGTCGTCCAGCGTCTGATCTGAAAGCGACTACGAGATATGCGGTAGTTAACGTGTTTTCGATAGGTCCAGTGGTGGTATCTTCGCTGGTGATTGATTCGGGAAAAGCGATAACGTCGTGCTTGAATCGGTTGGGCCGATGGCGCAATTAATCCACTCAAACCAAGTGAAAGAATTAAGCTAAGGACTAGTAAGTAACGTTTTGGAATTTTTTTCATGAAGTACCCTATCTCCTTAATGATAATTATGACTGATGGGGGACTATGGGCGGGCCCAATTGGTGCTGGAGAACTATCCCTGACAAGTCTTCACGACCTTTGAAGTTAAAACAACCAATGTGACGACAAAATAAAAAACGACCATATTCTGGTCGCTGTACTCAGCTGATATTGTTTCGGTAGAGTCCGACGACTTTACCTAGAATTTGAACATGCTTTAAAATAATAGGTGACATCGTATCATTTTCAGGTTGTAGACGGTAATGATCGGCTTCTTTGAAGAAACGTTTTACCGTCGCTTCATTATCTTCCGTCATGGCGACCACAATTTCGCCGTTAGAAGCGGCTTCTTGTCTGCGGACAATCACTTGATCGCCATTTAAAATACCAACGTTAATCATTGACTCACCATGTACATTAAGCATGAATAAATCGCCAGCATCCTGCTGTAAATCGGGTGGTAAAGGGAAGTAATCATCAATGTCTTCAACAGCTAGGATAGGTTGCCCAGCGGTAACGACACCGACCACCGGAATATCTTTCGGTTTGATGCCTAATACGGCTTTACCCTCCGGTGTGATTTCTAAAGCACGTGGTTTGGTCGCATCTTTAATGAGCCAACCACGACGCTCTAAGCGAGCAATATGACCATGAACGGTTGAAGTGGAGGACAAGCCGACAGCAGTACAAATTTCTCTGACAGTTGGCGGGAAGCCCCGCTTTTCGACTGTCTCATAAATGTATCTTAATACTGCAATCCGTTTTTTGTCACTCGTTAATGTCATCGTAGCCGCTCCATATCTATACTAAGTAGTTTAACAAAAGGCACTAGTCAAAGCAAAACAAATGTTCTGATTCTTGATGCTTTTTTTCTGAGTACAAATAAGGTATATTAGAGGACGTGCAAGGAGTGAAAAAAATGGATAAAACACAAGAAGCGCAGCTATTAAAACGAATTAATGATCTTTACCATAAAAAAGAACAAACTGGCTTAACCTCAGCTGAAGAAGTTGAGCGTAAGGACCTACATCAGGTCTTTATTAAGAATTTCCGAGCTGGTTTTAAACAGACGGTTGAAGACTTAGTGATTGTCAATAAAGACGGCAAAGAAATCACTTCTGAAAAAGCAAAAAAGCTACAACGGCAACGTGGTTTGAGAAAAGATTAAATTTTGCTGTTAACGTATCGGCAATTATGATAGAGTAAGGATAGTTTGTTAAACGGAGGATTTTATGATGAATATGGCATTAGCGATCTTTTTAATTATCGTAGCACTGGGAGTGGGCCTAGTAGGTGGCTTTTATGGTGCGCGGACATATATGAAGAAGTACTTTAAGGAAAATCCTCCAATTAGTGAAGATATGATTGTCTCGATGATGTCACAAATGGGTCAAAAGCCTTCGGCCAAGAAGGTTAACCAAGTAATGAACATGATGAAGCATCAAAACTAACTTTAGGCCAATTGGATTAGACGGGGATTAATTTCCTCCGCTTTTTTGTATTAAGGGGGCAAAAGTGTCTACTTTCAAAAAACTCGGCTGGTTTTTTAAACAGAACCGGAAACGTTATCTCATCGGGGTGTCATTCCTAATTGTCACCGCCTTTTTAAACATTATCCCACCTAAGCTCTTAGGGTTGTTAGCTGATGCGGTTAATCATCACGCCATTACCTGGTCCACATTTTTGCTAGTGACGTTAGGTGTGCTGATTTCTGCAATCCTCCTCTATCTGTGCCGGTATTTTTGGCGCAAGGAAATTTGGGGTGGTGCGGTTCTGCTAGAGCGTGATCTACGGCAAAAGCTCTACAATCACTACCTAAAAATGGACCATATTTTTTATCAAAAATACCGAATTGGTGACCTCATGGCCCATGCAACGAATGATATTAATGCCGTGCAGCAAGTAGCTGGTGAAGGGGTTTTAACGGCCATTGATGCGATTTTTACGGGAGGCATCACGCTGATTGCGATGATGTATTTCGTCGATTGGCGCTTGACCCTGTTATGTATGTTCCCGATGCCACTACTTGCCATTGGCGCCCGGATGCTGGGCACGCGTTTGCATCAGGCTTTTGGTAAATCACAAGCTGCTTTTTCTAAATTAAATAATAAAACGCAAGAATCGATTAGTGGAATTAAAGTCCTGAAAACTTTTGGTCAAAGCAAGGCAGATACAGCTAGTTTTGATCAGATGACTTTTGACACGGTTAAAATCAATAAACGAGTTTTTCGCATTGATTCCATGTATGATCCGATGTTTAGTTTAATTATTGGTGCTACCTATTGTTTAACGATCATTTTTGGTGGTCAAATGGTGATGCAACGCCAAATTAGTTTAGGACAATTGGTTGCTTTTGTTGCCTATATTTCACGGATGGATTGGCCCATGTTTGCGATTGGGGTGTTGTTTAACATCTTAGAGCGGGGATCTGCTTCATATGATCGTATCACTAAGATTATGGGCGAGCAGAGTTCGATTATTGATAGTCAGAGCCAACCAGTGGCGTTGCAAGGTGAGATTGATTATCAGATTCAGACCTTTCAGTATCCAGATGGTGATCACCCCACGCTAAAGCAGGTTGATTTTGCTGTAAAACCAGGTCAAACATTGGGAATCGTGGGTAAAGTGGGGGCTGGAAAAACCACTATTATTGATCTATTAATGCGAGAATATGATCATTACGATGGCCAAATCAAAATTGATGGTCAAGATATTCGCAAAATTGGACTGGATTCTTTACTACCACAGATTGCGTATGTCCCACAGGAAAATTTCCTGTTTTCAGAATCGATTAAGGACAATATTAACTTCGCTAATCCAGCGGTCCCAATGACCGTGACCACGACGGCCGCTAAGAAAGCTGCCTTGCACCACGATGTGCTGGACTTTGATCGCGCCTATCAAACCTTGGTAGGTGAGAATGGGGTAGCACTATCAGGTGGGCAGAAGCAGCGGATGGCAATTGCACGGGCGCTGCTAAAAGATAGTCCCATTCTGATATTAGACGATGCCTTATCAGCGGTTGATGCGAAAACGGAAAAGGCTATTTTGGCTAATTTGAAAACCGAGCGGACCGAAAAAACGACCATTATTGCGACTCACCGTCTTAGTGCCGTGGCTGATGCTGATCAAATTATTGTCTTGACGCATGGTCAGATTGTCGAATGGGGCACTCATACTGAACTCTTGCAAGCGGGGGGCTGGTATGCTCAAATGTGGGCTAAACAAGAATTAGAAGAGGAAGTGACGAGCAGCGATGGAAAATAAAGCAACGAAGTCTATTTGGGCGCAGCGCATTCCAATTAAGGAACAGCTGGCGATTACAAAGCGGATTTTCCGGTTTGCCAAACATTTTAAATTTGAATTTTTAATTGCCATAGTTTTTTCAATCGTTTCCTCAGTGGCAGCTATTTATATGCCGCGGACGATTCAATTCTTTATGGATCAGTATCTAGCGCATCATACCGCATCAAGCGCGATTATTTGGGCTTATGCTGGGATGTATGCCGCTTTGTGCGTGATTGTCGCCATTGCCGACTTTACCTGGAACTATGCTTTTTCCCTGGGTAAAGAAAAGACTTTGGAAGCCATGCGGCGTAGTTTATATCGAAAGTTACATCAGCTGGGGATGCGCTATTTTGATCAAACGCCAGCTGGCTCGATTTTATCGCGGGTCACTAATGATACGATGACAATTAGTGATTATTTCCAAGTATTTTCGGCCTTATTCCTGGGACTTATCTCAATTGTGACAGCCACGGTTGCCATGTATGCTACTAATCACGCAGCAACTTTGCTGGTACTGGCATTCATCCCGATTTACGTTATTGTGATTACCATTTACCTCAGTTTTATTTCTAAGATTTATCGTGAATATCGGGAACGCAATTCGCTGATTAATGCCAAATTGAATGAGTCACTAACTGGGATTGCGGTCATTCAAGAATTTCGTCAGGAAAAACGCGTATCAGAGTCATTTGCCAGCATTAACGACGCACAATTGCGAACCCGTAATCGGATGATTCGGATGAACTCATTCTTATTATCGCCGCTAAATAATTTGCTTTATTCAGTCGCACTAACGCTGGTTTTAGTTTATTTCGGCTTTCCGCTACGAGAGACTTTTGTTCCCGCTGGGATTATTTATGTTTTCAGTCAATATGTAGCGAACTTTTTCAATCCACTGTCAAATATGATGGATTCATTGACGAGCTTTACCGATGGGATTATCGCTGGTAAACGAATTTTCCATATCTTAGATGAAACTGAATATGAACCGTTGCAACAGCCAGTTGCTGATCAGCACATTACCGCTGGGAAAATTGAGTTTAAACATGTCACTTTTTCATATGATGGCAAGACGGATATTTTACATGATGTGAGCTTTACCGTTGAGGCTGGTCAAACTTTAGGTATCGTTGGTCACACAGGTTCAGGTAAATCATCCATTATCAATGTGATGATGCGTTTTTATGAATTTGGCAAAGGTCAAGTGCTGATTGATGGTAAAGATATCCGGACTTTTTCCAAGGCAGAGCTGCGACAAAAGATGGGCTTGGTCTTGCAAGAACCGTTTATGTTTTATGGTGATGTAGCCTCGAATATTCGGTTGTATAATGATCAAATTACGGATGCCCAAATTAAGGCGGCTGCTGAGACGGTGCAGGTGGCTGACTTCATTGAAAGTTTACCTAACCAATATCACGAGAAGGTGTTTGCTGGTGGTAGTGAATTTTCTAGTGGTCAGCGCCAGCTCATTTCTTTTGCGCGCACGCTCGTAACTAATCCTAAAATTTTAGTGCTGGATGAAGCTACGGCGAATGTGGACACTGAAACAGAGAGTCTCATTCAAGCTGGATTGCGTCACTTGCGCCAAGGACGAACGACTTTAGCTATCGCGCACCGCTTATCAACGATTAGTGATGCTGATCAGATTATTGTGCTTGATCAGGGACGTATCATTGAACGGGGACGCCACGAAGAATTATTAGCAAAAAAGGGATATTACTACAATCTTTACCAGTTGCAACAAGCCACTGATTTAGACTAAAAAAGGCGTTAGCTGTGAGGCTAACGCTTTTTGATTAATGATCTTATTTAGCAGTATAGTGAAAATGAGGATTTTGCTGAGCATCAAGCTCATCCCAAGCTCGTTCGATTTGACTAAACATCGCAGCTTCAGCTTCTTTCGTCAGCTTTGCCGGAAAAGTTAACACAACTGGTTTGCCAAAACACACATTCAGTGGTTGGCGTTTAAGTAGCGTTTTAAAGGTTAAAGGACCTTGGTAGATTACCGGAACTACTGGCTTTTTTGACAGCCGGGCAATGAGGAGCACGCCACCTTTTAAAGCAGCGGAATGCCGTGTTCCTGATGGGAAAAGCATTAAGGAATCATCACCTTGCTTTAAACCTTTAATGGGAACCTTTACCACGGATGGACCCGGATGCTTCCGGTCAACCGGAAAGGCATGGGCATGGACCAAGATGAACCGTAAGATGGGATTCTTAAAGAGTTCCACTTTCGCCATAAACATAAATGTCCGTGGGCTGGCTGCGAGCGCGAATAGCACTGGTTCAAACCAAGTTCTATGTGGGGCCACCAAGATATAATTGCTGTCAGGTAAATTGTCTTTGCCATGGACGTGCAAGTGCCCATTTAAGAGCCAAATAATGGCACGGGCAATGGGACGGATAATTCGATAGAACATAATAACCTCCAATTATGGTAGATTATAACAGACAAGACGACAGGGAGAAAATAAAAAATGGCTGATTTAAATAAAAATGAGCGCATCGATTACTTTTATAATGATGACCTCCAAATTATTCAGGACAAAACGGCGTTTAATTTTTCCACAGACACCCTGCTTTTAGCGGCATGGGCCACGCAAGCAATTCGTGATCGCCACAAGGTGGTAGAACTGTGTGCTGGTAATTGTGTGGCTAGTATGTATATGGCCTATTTTAACAAAGCCAGTTATGACGCGGTTGAAATTCAGCCAAGCGTGGCAGACCAAGCGCAGCGTTCAATTAACCTAAACCATTTAGAAAACCGGATTACTTTGCATATTAAAGATGCCAAACAAGCCACCACCTTTTTACGCAAAGATAGCTATGACGAAGTTGTGGTTAATCCGCCTTATTTTAAAGCACCAGCCGGGCATCAAGTCAATCCTGACCGGAAAAAAGCGATTGCGCGGCACGAAATTTTGATTAATTTAGTTGAAATTATGAGGGTCAGTAGCCAGCTCTTGAAGATGAAAGGCAAGTTATTCATGGTGCACCGCCCAGAACGGTTAGCGGAAATCTGCCAATTGGCCGCTCAAAATGATTTAAGCGTCAAGCGGGTGCAACCTTTTGTGGCGCACCGCGGTGAGCATGCCAATCTGATCATTGTGGAACTGGTTAAGCATACTGGCTCAGATGGCTTAGTACTTGCCGACACCATTGCCATGCAAGACGCAGCAGGGCAATATTTACCGGCGATAGCCCAATACTTATTTGAAAGTAAAGCTGCTAAAGCCAAGCGCTTGGCGCGTCCTAAGTATTATTTTTATGTCCTATTATGTCATGATCAGACTTTCTATGGCGGCTTTACGACGGACCTTGCGCATCGGTTAGCCACACATAATGCCGGTAAGGGCGCAAAATATACTAAAGCGCGCAGACCGGTGACGATGATTTATCATGAATGTTTTAGTGACAAGCGGGATGCCTTGAAGCGGGAGTACTGGTTCAAGCATCATTCCCGTAGTTGGAAAGAAGCCTTTTTGCGAGCGAAACAAGTCAAGTTTTAGCTTGAAATTGTCACTTTAATCAAGTAAACTTATCAAGGCATGCAACGAGCATACCATCAAACACACATCAAGAGCGATTGTCCTTGGGGTGCCTACTTTGTAGGTTCAAGGGCAAAATGAACGCTTGAGAGGATTAAAACTAGGAGGATTTATAATTATGACAGTTGTTACAATGAAACAATTGCTTGAAGCCGGTGTCCACTTTGGTCACCAAACTAGAAGATGGGACCCAAAGATGGCCCCTTACATTTTCACCCAAAGAAACGGCATCTACATCATCGATCTGCAAAAGACCATTAAGATGTTAGACGATGCTTACAACTATGTGAAGGCTGTTGCTCAAGACGGCGGCACATTCTTGTTCGTTGGGACTAAGAAACAAGCACAAGATGCGATTGCTGAAGAAGCTACCCGTGCGGGTCAATATTACGTTAACCAACGTTGGTTAGGTGGTACTTTGACTAACTGGACCACGATCCAAAGCCGAGTTAAACGCTTGAAGCAATTAAAGCAAATGTCAACGGATGGTACTTTTGATGTCTTACCTAAGAAAGAAGTTGTGTTATTAACTAAGCAACTTGAAAAGCTACAAAGATTCTTAGGCGGGATTGAAGATATGCCAAGAATTCCGGATGTGATGTTTGTGGTTGATCCTAAGAAAGAAAAGATTGCCGTTCACGAAGCTAACAAGTTAGGAATTCCGGTTGTTGCCATGGTTGATACCAACACTGACCCAACCCCAATTGACGTTGTGATTCCTTCAAATGATGATGCGATTCGTGCCATTCGTTTGATTGCTGGTGCCATGGCTGATGGTGTCATTGAAGGCAAACAAGGGAACGACAACGGCGAAAATGTTGAACAAGAATTAGCTGATAAGGCTGCCGCAACTGCAACTGACAAGAAGTCAATTGAAGAAGTTGCAGCTGAAGCAGACAAAGACTAAGTAATTATTCTAGGAGGGTGCGCTTAATGGCAACTATTACTGCTAAGCAAGTTAAAGAACTACGTGATCGTACTGGTGCTGGAATGATGGACTCTAAGAAGGCTTTGGTTAAAGCTGAAGGAGACATCGAGAAAGCCATTGACATTTTAAGAGAAACTGGGGTTGCTAAGGCTGCTAAGAAGAGCGGCCGGATCGCAGCCGAAGGTTTAGCTGAATTTGCCGTTGATGGTAACCACGCTGTTTTGACTGAGATTAACTCAGAAACTGATTTCGTTGCTTCTAACGATAAGTTCCTTAAGTTAGTTCATGATGTGACTGCCGCAATTTTAGCAGCTAAGCCTGCCAATGTTGCCGCTGCCCTAGAAGCACCGCTTGATGGTTCAACTATTGGTGCTGCTATCACAAATTTAACTGCTGTGATTGGTGAGAAGATTACGTTACGTCGGTTTACGCTTTTGACTAAGACGGATGACGAAGTGTTCGGTGCCTACAAGCATAATGGTGGTGCGATTGTCGCTGTTACAACCTTAAAGGGTGGTAATGAGACTGCAGCTAAGAATATTGCGATGCATGTTGCCGCAATTAATCCTGAATTTTTGAACAAAGATTCAGTTCCAACTGCTGAATTAGAACGTCAAACCAAAGTCTTCACGGCTGAAACCGAAAAAGAAGGCAAGCCAGCTAAGATCGTTCCTATGATTGTCAGCGGGCGGGTTAACAAGTACTTAAGCGAAATTTGTTTGGTAGATCAACCTTACGTTAAGGATTCTGACAAGTCAGTTGAAGCTTATGCTAAGTCAGAGGGCGCAACGGTTGTTGGCTTTACACGTTATGAAGTTGGCGAAGGGATTGAAAAGCGTCAAGAAGACTTTGCTGCTGAAGTTCGCGAACAAATGAAATAATGACTAAGTGAGCTTAGTTGAAGAAGAGGGTATCCCTCTTCTTTTTTTGTGTAAAAATGCACGCCCGCTTAAGGCAAGGGCTAACTAAGTATGTTAGAATTATATCAGCTATCATAGGAGGACATTATGAGCCAGGTTAAATATAAGCGAATTATTTTAAAAATTTCGGGCGAAGCTTTAGCTGGAAAGAAGGGCTTTGGAATTGATCCCACAGTTATCGGCCATCTTGCTCAAGAAATCAAATCAGTGCATGAGTTAGGTGTTGGCATCGGTGTTGTTTGCGGCGGTGGTAACATGTGGCGCGGCGAAAGTGGTGAGAAGCTTGGCATGGAACGGGCACAAGCAGATTACATGGGGATGCTCGCGACCATTATGAATGCCCTCGCATTGCAAGACGGATTGGAAACAGCAGGCGTGCCGACGCGTGTTCAAACCTCGATTGAGATGCGTCAGATTGCTGAACCTTATATTCGCCGTAAGGCAGTGCGTCATTTGGAAAAGGGACGGGTCGTCATTTTTGGTGGTGGTACTGGTAAT
This sequence comes from Lactobacillus sp. UBA5804, assembly GCA_002418055.1. Taxonomy (GTDB): domain Bacteria; phylum Bacillota; class Bacilli; order Lactobacillales; family Lactobacillaceae; genus Lactobacillus. The sequence goes on from DIDI01000040.1 coordinate 10,384, forward strand.
CCTTACTTTTCAACGGATACCACTGCTGCACTGCGAGCTGCCGAAATTAATGCGGAAGTTATTTTAATGGCTAAAAATGGCGTTGACGGGGTTTATACTGCTGATCCTAAAGTTGATACTAAGGCTGAAAAATATAGCGAATTGACCCAGCTTGATTTAATTGCCAAAAACTTGAAGGTAATGGATCGGACTGCTAGTTCATTATCAATGGATACTGAAATACCACTTGTTGTCTTTAATGTTAATACCGACGGCAATATTAAAAAGGTGGTCATGGGTGAAAAAATTGGAACGGTTATTCGAGGTGATAAATAATGACAGATACGATTATTAAACAAGCGCAAACTAATATGGATAAGTCGATTGCGGTTTATGTCCGTAATCTTGCTGGTATCAGAGCAGGCGTTGCGAATGCGGCTTTACTCGAAAATGTCAAGGTTACCTACTATGGCGCACCAACACCGTTAACTCAAATGTCGAGTGTGACAATTCCTGAGCCACGTGTATTACTGATTACGCCATATGACCGTTCAAGTTTAGACGACATTGAGCACGCATTGTTGGCATCAAATTTGGGTCTGAATCCGGCCAATGATGGTAAGGTTATCCGCTTAGTGATTCCGCAATTAACGGGGGAACGCCGGCAAGAGATTGCGAAAGAAGTTGGTAAACTGGCTGAAGAAGCCAAGATTGCGGTGCGTAATGTACGTCGTGAAGCGATGGACGGTCTTAAAAAAGCCCAAAAGGCAGGCGATTTGACAGAAGATGAACAGCGTCAATTTGAAACCAAAGTTCAAAAAGTAACCGATGCCGCGATTAAATCAGTTGATCAGCACGCTGATGACAAGCGTCACGAAATTATGCAAGGTTAAGCAATGGCAGCTAAAGAGAATCAACTTAATCACCTTGCCATCATTATGGATGGCAATGGCCGCTGGGCCAAAGCTCGCAAGCAGCCTCGCTTTTTTGGGCATCAAGCGGGCATGGAAAATGTCGAACGCATCACGCTAGCGGCTAACCACTTAGGGATTAAGGTTTTAACCTTATACGCCTTTTCGACTGAAAACTGGGCGCGGCCTAAGGCTGAAGTGGCTTACTTGATGAATTTACCAGTGCGTTTTTTTGATAAATTTATGCCAACGCTGATGGCCAATCAGGTAAAAGTAAACGTGATGGGCGATTTGACGCAATTGCCAGCTAAGACTCGGCAAGTGGTTGAGCGTGCCATGGCTGATACTGCGGCCAATACCGGGCTCGTGTTAAACTTTGCCTTTAACTATGGTGCTCGCAAGGAAATCGTGGGCGCTGTTCAAACTTTGGCGCGTGCGGTGCAGGCAGGTCGTTTAGCGCCTGAAGATATCGCTGAACAGGACGTGGGGCAAGCGTTAATGACGGCTAAATTTGGTCCTTATCGTAATCCGGATTTATTAATTCGGACTTCTGGTGAGCAGCGTTTGTCGAACTTTCTCCTCTGGCAGCTAGCTTACGCTGAGCTGGCTTTTAGCGATAAGCTATGGCCAGACTTTGATGAACAAGATTTAATGGAATTTGTAACCAATTACCAGGGTCGGCATCGCCGCTTTGGTAAGATTGATGAATCGGATAGTTGAAAATAATATGAAACAACGTGTAATCACGGCGGTTGTCGCCTTAATTTTATTTATTCCTATTGTACTTTTAGGAGGGCTTTGGATTGATTGGCTGGTAGCATTATTTGCTGCAGTCGGTATCAGTGAAGTTTTCATTATGAAGAAGCAGTTGCTGGTCTCAATTGATTTTGTGCTCGCATTACTGGCAACGCTCACTTGGACGGTTCCTGATTCGTTCTTTCGGCAGTTACCCATCACCAAGTTCGGTGTCTACTTCGGCTTAATTATGCTAATGCTTACTTGGATGGTTTTATCCAAGAATAAGTCAAGCTTTGACGATGTTGGCGTTTATACTTTAGCGTCATTGTATATTGGTACGGGCTTCCATTATATGGCGGCGATTCGTAATACTAAGATTGAAGCTGGGCTCGCCTTATTATGCTTCGTCTTCGTCATCGTGTGGTCAACCGATATTGGTGCCTATATGATTGGTCGCAAGTTCGGCAAGCATAAGCTGTGGCCAGTGATCAGCCCTAATAAGACGTGGGAAGGCTCAATTGGCGCAGTTATTATTGCCATGATTGCTTCAACCATCTATTTACATTTTTTCCCACTACACCACACGTTACCAACGATGCTACTCTTAACGTTCTGTTTGTCGGTTGTTGGGCAAATGGGCGATTTAGTTGAGTCAGCCTACAAACGTTTTTATGGTGTTAAAGATTCTGGTAAAATTTTACCAGGGCATGGCGGCATTTTGGATCGCTTTGATTCGATGTTGTTTGTCTTACCGGTATTTGCCTTTTTCCTAGGCTTTACCACGATTTAGGAGTTTAAATGAAGGGTTTACTGGTCTTTTTAATTGTATTTGGATTGCTCGTATTTGTGCATGAATTCGGGCATTTTATTGTTGCTAAAAAAGCTGGTATCCGGGTCCGAGAATTTTCAATTGGCATGGGGCCCAAGCTCTTTCAAGTGCACCGTGCGACCACGACTTATACCATTCGCTGGTTACCGCTTGGTGGCTATGTTCGTCTGGCTGGAAGTGATGATGCGGCAAGTTTAGACCCAGGAGCTGGCGTGGTGCTAAAACTGGTTGCCGGTAAGGTCACTAAGATTGATGCGAGTGAATCTGCCTTACCAATGGCGGGTGTTCCGTTACGGGTTGTCAAAGCAGATTTAGTTGATCAACTGCAAATTTCGGGTTACGTCAATGATGATGAGTCGGTATTAAAAACCTATCCAGTTGATCACGATGCGACTATTATTGATCAAACGCATACGGAGCTGATTATTGCGCCGCGGGATACCCAATTTCAAGCGGCTAAGGTCTGGCAGAAATTAGGGACCAATGTGGCTGGTCCGTTGATGAATATTTTATTGGGCTTTGTGGTACTCATCTTGTGGTCAGTACTTTCAGCGGGTCCGCAAACCACGACCATTAAACAAACACAGCCCGATATGCCATCACATCGAGTGTTACAGGCGGGAGATGTGGTGACTAAAGTTAATGGTCATCAGATAAGTTCCTTTGCGGATTTACAAACACGGATTGCGGCAACGCGTGGGCGCCAAGTTAAACTTGCTTATCGACGTGGTCAGCAGCAGAAAAGTACGACATTGCGACCAGTTAAGAAAGCCGGCACGTATCTGATTGGGATCGAAACTACTTCGGACAACCGGATCGGCGTGAAATTAACACGCGGCCTGCAACTTGGGGTGTCAGTTTCAGGGATGATTTTTCGTGCAGTCGGCAACTTGCTACAACACTTCAATTTGAACAAGCTGTCAGGTCCAGTCGGCATTTATTCGCAGACTGCCAAGGTATCCAATCTGGGGTTTGATTATGTGCTGCTATTCTTAGGGATGATTTCAATCAACCTCGGGATTGTCAATTTGATTCCAATTCCTGGTTTAGATGGTGGTAAACTATTACTTAATCTAATTGAACTGGTCCGGGGCAAACCAATTTCACCTGAACACGAGACCATAGTTGAGCTTGCTGGGGTAGTGTTACTGCTCATTTTAATCATTGCGATTACTGGTAATGATATTTATCGTTATTTTTTGAAATAACATGTTTACAAAATTTTTTCGTTAGGAGATTATTCATTATGCGACAATCCAAATTCTTTATGCCAACTTCCAAAGAGACACCAGCCGATGCCGTTGCAAAATCACATCAGTTGATGCTACGTGGCGGTTATATCAGACAGGTTACGGCAGGTGTTTATGCTTACTTACCATTAGCTTTTCGCGTATTGCGTAAGGCAGAAAGAGTCATTGAAGATGAGATGGGGAAGATTGGACTAGCTGAAATGGACATGCCACATTTGCTTCCTGCTAGCTTATGGGAAGAATCTGGTCGGCTTGCTAAGTATGGTGCTGAAATGTTCCGCTTAAAGGATCGTCATGGACGACCATCACTATTAGGCCCAACGCATGAAGAAACATTCACTGCGGTGATTGCGAAAAATTTGAAGTCTTACAAGCAAATGCCAATTGCTCTGTATCAAATCCAGACCAAGTTTCGAGATGAAAACCGGCCGCGATTCGGTTTGCTACGCGGACGTGAATTTGTGATGTTAGATGGCTATAGCTTTGCTGCTAATCGAAAGCAACTCGATCAACAATTTGATGATCAATTGGCTGCTTATAAACGTATCTTTGCACGGTGCGGTGTTACCGTTCGTCCAGTCATTGCCGACTCTGGGACAATGGGTGGCAAGAATTCGACTGAATTCCAAGCGCCAGCCGAAATCGGTGAAGATACGATTGCAACGAATGCTACTGGTAGTTATTCAGCAAACTTAGAGATGGCTGTCTCAATCGACACTTTTAAACCAGTTACTACGGCGCCAGCAGCTTTGAAGAAAGTCGCAACGCCAAAGCAAGAAACAATTAGTGAATTAGCTAAATTTTTAGCTGTACCAGCAACTAGTATTGTTAAGAGTGTGCTTTATATTGTTGATGAGAAAAGGCCAGTGCTTGTCTTAATCCGCGGGGATAAGGCCGTTAATGAAGTGAAATTAACGCACTTACTCGACTGTGATTCATTGCGTGAAGCAAGTGAAGCTGAATTAGCAGATTTAGTTGGGGTTCATAAAGGCGGTGTGGGTCCTGTCAATGCGACTTGGGCAGCAGAAATCGTTGCCGACAATACAGTAAAGGGTTTAACGAATGTGGTTGTTGGGGCTAATGAAACAGATTATCAATGGCTGAATGCTAACCTCGATCGTGACTTTAAAGTTGACCGCTTCGCTGATTTACGAGTTGCCAATGCGGGCGAGCCAGATCCAATTGATCATTTGCCTTTGAAATTTACAACTTCGATTGAAGTGGGTCATATCTTTAAACTGGGGACTTACTATACGGAACACATGGGGGCTAATTTCTTAGATCAAAATGGGAAAACCCAGCCAGTTATCATGGGTTCTTACGGAATTGGTGTTTCCAGAATGCTTTCTGCAGTCGTTGAACAACACCTGACGAAATTTGGGGTTGCTTGGCCGAAGGAAATTGCTCCCTTCAGCGTTCATTTGGTCCAAATGAAGATGAAAGATGCAGTTCAAACTGAACTGGCTGAAAAGCTATACCAGGAATTGAGCACCAAATATGATGTGTTGTATGATGACCGTAACGAACGGGCTGGGGTTAAATTTGCTGACAGTGATTTAGTCGGTGCACCAGTGCGTGTAACCATCGGTAAGCAAGCAGCAGATGGTGTGGTAGAAGTTAAACGGCCAACTGATGATCAAGCAACGAGCATGTCAGTTGCTGACATGCTTGCTTTTGTAGGACAAGAATTGAGATAAGTTTAGTGACTGATAAGAATGAATTATTTTTAAAGCTGCTTAAACAGCTTCATTTTCCTGATAGTTTTGAAGATAATGAACGCTTACAACAAGGTCAGATTGAAAACGTGGATGTTTATGCCAAAGCGCATGAGTGGGATATCCACGTTTTTTTTGAAGCGCCGTTAAATTTCAAAACCTTTGTTGCTTTGAAACAAGCGTTAACTGCCTGCTTTCAAGATTTCGTGCAGACAAAACTCTTTATCCGAACTGGAACCGGCTCAGATGAATCACTACCATCCTATTGGTGTTACGTGGTACAACATTCCACCATCCTTCAACCGGTTACCCGTGAATTTTTATTGCGGCAGGTGCCGAAAAAGGTGGCTGAACGTTGGGTTATCCCTGTTGATAATCACGTGGTTGATGGGCTCATTGAACAAGCTGCACTTGATAAATTAGCACTCGAATGTCGCAATTACGGTTTTTTTAATCTGAAATTCGTGACTGAATTAGATGAATCACGGGTTGATAGCAATCTAGAAAATTTGGCCCAATTACAAGTTGCCCATGAACAAAGCATGCAGAAGGCCTATGAGGCAATTCCTGCCGCACCGAAGCCGCAACCACATGCGACTCGGCGAGTTAGTTTTGGTAAGAAAATGGTTGACCGGCAAGCACCCATTACTGCAATTAAAGCGCTTGAAGATGGTAGCCGTAATGTTGTGATTGAAGGTAATATTTTTGCACTTGATGCACATGAATTAAAATCTGGTAGTGTTATTTTTACAGGTGAAATTACCGATTATACGAGTTCGATTACCTTTAAAAAATTTGTGTCAGATAAAGACCAGATTGCTAGCATGCAGGCGCTCCAAGTTGGCTGTTGGGCCCGGATGCAAGGATCCGTCGCAGATGACCAATGGGAGCATGCGGTTGTCTTGTCAATTCAAGCGTTAGAAGTGATTGCGCATGTTGGTCGCCAAGAAGCATATCAAGGTGATACGAAGCGAGTCGAATTACATCTGCATACCAACATGAGTCAACTTGATGCGACTAGTACGCCTACCGAATTTGTGAAGGCAGCGAAGAAATTTGGTCAGTCAGCTATTGCCATCACTGATCACGGGGATGTCCAATCTTTTCCCGAAGCCTGCACGATGGGTAAAAAATTAGGTGTTAAAATCCTTTACGGGATTGAAGCCAATATGGTGGACGATCACGCTTTGCTGGTACTGAATCCGGCAGATATGTCTTATCAAAATCGTGAATTCGTCATTTTTGACGTGGAAACGACCGGTCTATCTTCAGTTTATGACACCATGATTGAAATCGGTGCGGTTAAAATGAAAGACGGCGAGGTGCTTGAGCGCTTTGATGAGTTCATTAATCCGCATCATCCCTTAAGTGAACAGACAATCAATTTAACCTCGATTACGGATGAAATGGTGAAAGCAGGTGGTGATGAGGCGGAAGTCATCGCCAGGTTTAAAGCATTTTATGGGAATCGCCCACTTTGCGGCCATAACGTCCAATTTGATGTGGGCTTTGTGAATGCTGCCTTGCGGCGTGCTAAGCTTGACGTGATTAGTCAACCTGTTGTAGATACACTAGAAGTATCACGTTTGTTGCACCCAGAGCAGACGCGGCATACGCTCGATTCTTTATGTAAAAAGTACGATGTCGTCTTAGAGCACCATCACCGTGCTAATCAGGATGCGGAAGCCACCGGTTACTTAATGTACAAGTTGCTGGATGCGTTTGTCGCTAAATATGATGAGTCCAATTTAGGTAAAATGAATGATTTTGCTAAGGGGGGACAAATCTACAAGCGGGCGAAACCAACTCATATGACCATTTTGGCTAAAGACCAAGCAGGTCTTAAAAATATGTACCGCCTTGCCTCGATTGCGTCCACGACGAACTATTATCGCGGGCCGCGGACTCCTAAGTCTGATTTAGCCCGGTTTCATGCGGGTTTGCTCTATGGTTCAGGCTGTCATGACGGAGATGTTTTTGTCGCGATGATGCAGAAGGGGTATGATGAAGCCCGCGAAAAGGCTAAATTCTATGACTACTTAGAAATTCAGCCACCGGCTAATTATGCCCAGCTCATTGCGAATGGTCTCATTCGGGATCAAGCAGAATTAGAAGAGATTTTAGCCAATATTTACCGGCTAGGTCATGAATTAAATAAGTTAGTGGTAGCTACAGGGGATGCCCATTATGTAGAGCCACATGAGGCGATTTACCGAACAATTTTAATTGCGGCTCAACGGAGTAATCCTAACCGTAACCAGCCGCAACCGGACTTACATTTTTATACGACGCAGGAAATGTTAACGGCGTTCAGCTTTTTGGGTGATGACATTGCCAAAGAAGTGGTTATTACGAATCCGAATAAGATTGCTGACCAGTTGGGTGAAATCGCGCCAATTAAAGATGGCCTATTTCCACCACATATTGCCAATGCTGACCAGCAGATGACCGATTTGACTTACAACAAGGCTTATGAGCTTTATGGTAAACCGTTACCTAAAATTGTGAAAGATCGGATTAAACTAGAGTTGAATTCAATTATTTCGAACGGGTACGCGGTTATTTACCTGATTTCGCAGCGGCTCGTGGCTAAATCCAATAAAGATGGCTACTTAGTCGGCTCGCGTGGTTCGGTGGGTTCAAGTTTAGTCGCTACGATGTCTGGGATTACTGAGGTCAATCCGCTCGCACCACATTACCGTTGTCCGAAATGTCAATATTCCAAATTCTTTGAAAATGGCGAATATGGTTCAGGCTATGACTTGCCAGACAAAAAGTGTCCGAAGTGTCAAACGCCATTGGTCAAGGACGGTCAGGATATCCCATTTGCGACTTTCTTGGGGTTTCATGGTGATAAAGTCCCTGATATCGATTTGAATTTTTCAGGCGACTATCAGCCCGTGGCTCATAACTTTATTCGGGTTATGTTTGGTCCTGATAATTCTTACCGGGCCGGAACGATTGCGACTGTAGCTGACAAGACAGCTTATGGCTATGCCAAGCACTATGATGAAGAACATGAATTGAATTTACCAGCAGCCGAATTAGATCGGTTGGCCAAAGGGGTTTCTGGGGTAAAGCGCACCACGGGGCAACACCCGGCGGGGATTGTCGTTGT
>DIDI01000040.1:19012-22104 GCA_002418055.1 Lactobacillus sp. UBA5804
ATCCATGATAATATTTTGAAGTTCGATATTCTGGGTCATGATGATCCAACGATGATTCGGATGCTGCAAGATTTGTCGGGGATTGACCCGTTGACGATTCCACCTGACGACCCAGGCGTGATGTCACTCTTTTCTAGCACTAAAATTCTCAGGGTTAAACCGGAACAGATTGGTTCTAAGACGGGAACGCTCGGGGTACCAGAATTTGGGACGCGATTTGTTCGGGGGATGCTTGAAGAAACCAAGCCTACTACCTTCTCAGAACTGCTTCAGATTTCAGGGCTATCACACGGAACGGATGTGTGGCTCGGGAACGCTGAAGAACTGGTTAATAATGGGACCTGCAAGTTAAAGGACGTTATTGGTTGTCGAGACAACATCATGATGGACTTAATTCACTGGAACGTGAAACCAGAAGTCGCCTTCTCGACCATGGAAAGTGTACGTCACGGTAAAGGAATTAGTGATGAGGACATGGCAGTTCTTAAGCCAAATAAACAGATTCCCGCCTGGTACATTGATTCGTGTTTAAAGATTAAGTACATGTTCCCGAAAGCTCATGCCACGGCTTATATTTTGATGGCCCTTCGAATTGCGTGGTTTAAAGTCTATTATCCTGAGATTTATTACGCCGCTTATTTTTCCGTTCGGGCCGATTTATTCGACCTCGTTGCGATGAGTCATGGAAAAAATACCGTCAAAGCAGTGATTAAGAACTTGAGTGATAAGGGCAATGATGTTTCCGCGAAAGAAAAGAGTTTATTGACGGTCTTAGAGATTGCCAATGAATGTTTGGAGCGCGGGATTAAGATTAAGATGGTTGATGTGGATCAATCAGCAGCGACCAACTTTAAGATTGTGGATCAACATGTGATTCTAGCGCCGTTTAATGCGGTCCCTGGACTAGGTGATAATGCGGCCAAGCAAATTGTCGCAGCACGGGCTGAACAGAAGTTTTTATCAAAAGAAGATTTGGCTAAACGTGGTAAAGTTTCCGCCACAATTATGGCTTATTTGGAAGAGAATGGTGTCCTCGAAGGGATGCCTGATCAGAATCAATTATCCTTGTTCTAGCGTACGATTTCTTTTGTCAAGTCATCTGTTTTATGATAGAATAAGCAAAGAAGTTCGAATAGGTGATTCGAGTGAGCAGTAATGCTCACTCTTTTTATTACGGAGGAATGTTTTTGTCTAAATTGATCGATTTGATTAGCGAGACGATTGCACCAGTGATCAAAGAGCGTGATGACCAGCTAGTTGATCTTGAATATGTGAAAGAAAAGTCACAGCATTATTTACGGATATATGTTGATCGTGAACCTAACGGGATTGATATTGATGAAATCGCTGACTTAAGCGAGTTGATTAGCGCTAAGCTGGATCAATTAGATCCAGATCCGCTGCCAGATCCTTATGTGCTGGAAGTATCTTCGCCTGGGATTGAGCGGCCGATTAAAACTGCGGCCGATTGGCAGAAGGCGCAAGGACAGTACATTCATGTGGGACTTTATCACAAAATTGAAAATCAAAAGAGCTATGAAGGCACACTTGTTGCTTACGATGAGACCACGATTAAACTGGCTATCAAAGTAAAGACGAGCCGGAGTGAGTTGCTTATTCCACGTCAAGCAATTGCAAACAGTCGTTTGGCAATTGAATTTTAGAAAGGCTGATTAAAAACAATGACTAAAGAAATGCTCGAAGCGTTTGCGACGCTTGAGACCACTAAGGGGATTAAGCAAGAGGTAATTGTTGATGCCATTAAGGCAGCTTTAGTAGCTGCTTATAAGAAAAATTATAATCAAGCACCTAATGTTGAAGTTGATTTTGACGAGCGACGTGGCAATTTTAAAGTGGTTGCCGTTAAAACGGTCGTTGAGACCGTTCAGGATGACCGTTTGGAAGTCAGTTTGAAAGATGCCATTGAGCTGAACCGGGCTTATGAACTAGGCGATGAGATTCGCTCTGAGGTCACTCCCAAGAACTTTGGTCGAATTGCTGCTCAAACAGCTAAGCAAGTCATTATGCAACGGCTACGTGAGGCTGAACGCAATCATATTATTGATGAATACAGCCAGTACCAAGATGAGCTTGTTACTGGAGCAATCGAACGAATCGACAATCGCTTTGTTTATGTTAAAATTGGCAATGTTGAGGCTGTAATGCCACAACGTGACCAAATGCCGAACGAACACTACAATCCGCAAGATCAAATTCGGGTATTAGTGACTCATGTTGGGAGCGACGCCAAAGGTGCCCAAATTACGGTCTCACGGACTGCGCCAGATATGGTAAAACGGCTTTTTGAGCAGGAGGTACCTGAGATCTATGATGGGACCGTTGAAATTGTCTCAATTGCCCGTGAAGCTGGCGATCGCACGAAAGTTGCCGTCAAGAGTCATGATGCCAATATTGATCCAGTTGGCACATGTGTTGGGCAACGTGGTGCGCGTGTTCAAAATGTCGTCAATGAATTGGGCGGTGAGAATATTGATATTGTTAAATATGAATCAGACCCATCAGACTTTATTGCCAACAGTTTGAATCCAGCAGAAGTAATTGCCGTCCAATTCGGTGAGAGTGAAGATGATAAATCAGCGCTAGTAATTGTGCCAGATTACCAGTTGTCACTTGCGATTGGTAAGAAGGGGCAAAATGTGCGCTTAGCTGCCCGCTTAACGGGTTACAAAATTGACATTCGGCCAGAATCTGAAGTTGAATTTGTCGATGAGCCAGCAGCGGAAGTTGCTGCTGAGGATGCAGAAGCTGATGCAGCTGATGCAGCTGATGCGAGTGAAGCAACCGTTGATACATCTGATGATGAGCTAGCAAACGCACCTGCTGATGAAGCAACCGATTCAGCTGCCCATCCTGCAGATTAAACAAACTAAAGTAGGTGATTTTTTGAAAAAAAGAAAAATACCCATGCGCAAGGACTTATTGACTGATACCATGCAACCTAAGAAACAGTTAGTGCGCATTGTCATTGATCAAACCAAGCAAGTTAGTGTTGATCCTACTGGGAAAAAACCAGGTCGTGGTGCCTATGTATCGCTAGAACCTGAAAAAATTGCCCAGGCGAAAGCCAAAAA
>DIDI01000032.1 GCA_002418055.1 Lactobacillus sp. UBA5804
CCAATTTTACAGGGGTTAGATGCGCCGGTGAACGATTTATCGCGTGGCTGCTCAACCCAAGATGTTTATGAAATGGCTATTTTAACAGCTGCGCAAGCATTGGTTCGACAAGCATGATGCAGTTAACGATTAATTCTGCCGTTGCGATGCAGCGCTTAGGCGCCTCACTAGCGACTAGTGCATTGCCACATGATTTATTATTATTAAATGGCGATTTAGGTGCTGGGAAGACGACGATGACGCAAGGACTGGGGCGGGCCTTAGGGATTAGGCGGCCCGTTAAAAGCCCAACTTTTACCTTAGTACGAGAATACCGTGAAGGTAAAATGCCACTGTTTCATATGGACTTTTACCGCTTAGAATCAGCTGACTTAGCTTCAATTGATTTAACTGCCTATTTAAATGAACCTGGTTTGGTGGTAATTGAGTGGCCTCAGGTCATTCAAGCCGCGTTACCAACGGATTATTTAGAATTGCAGTTAACGCGCATTGATGATGCTTGGGATTCGACCAAACGGTTAGTTAGTTTTAAAGCACATGGTGATCGAGCAGCTGCCTGGCAAGTAACCGCGTTAAAGCAATTTAATCAACCTGAAGCGTAAAAAATAAAAGACTGGTAAAGTGATTACTTTATCAGCCTTTTATTTATGGCGAGGTTAAATGTGGTAGACGAACTGCTTCATTGCGGCATCGCCCCATTTTTCGCGTTCTGCTAGCAAGATGCCGGCACAAGCCTCACTATCACTCAAGGCATTGTGATGGTGCCAAAGCTCGACCGATAGATGTTCAGAGACCGTATCTAAACGATGATCAGGCAGTTTGGGCTCAAATTGCCGACTAGTTGCCAGTGAATCTATCACTAAATAATGTGGGGCCTCTACGTCGTAGCGGGCGAGCGATTGTTTTAGGACATCGGTATCAAAATGCGCATTATGGGCTGCTACCAACATCCCTGGTTCAAAGAGACCTTGGATTTTAGGCCAGATTTCGGCCATAGTTGGTGCGTTAGCAACATCAGCTGCCGTAATTTGATGGACTTCGATGTTATTAGCATCGAAGGTCATCTGGGGATTGATGACGCTATAGAAACGGTCAACAATTCGATTATTTCGTACCATGACAATTGCTAGCGAGCAAGCACTGGCGCGGTAGTGATTAGCGGTTTCAAAGTCCATCGCAATAAAATTCATGATTTTAAGCTCCTTACATTATTTTTAGTATATCATAGGATGTCTCAGACAATGTTATGCGGTAAAATATGAGGAGTAATTAGGAGGTAAAGTGGATTGGCCTTACTGAAATTGAAGCAAACTGGGATTGATATCCGTGAGCAGTTCCCACTAGCAGAGGTGACTTTTACTGAAACTGGCGGACCAGCTGAATATGCAGCATTTCCCAAGAGTATTACTGAAATTAAACAGCTTTTAGCAGCGGCAGCGCAAGATCAGTTACCGCTAACGGTAATTGGTAATGCCTCTAATCTGATTATTAAGGATGGGGGCATTCCAGGTCTAGTGCTCATTTTGACAAAAATGAATGTCATCAAAGTTGCCGGCCCACGAGTCACTGCCCAAGCGGGTGCTAAAATCATCGATACTGCCTTTACTGCCGCAGAACATGGACTCTCGAAGTTAGTGTTTGCGGCGGGCATTCCGGGATCTATTGGTGGCGGTGTCTTTATGAATGCTGGCGCTTATGGCGGCGAGATGCAAGACTGTTTGGAGTCGGTGACGGTGATTACCCAAGCGGGCAAGCTTAAGGTGTACAGCAATCATGACATGCAATTTAGCTATCGGCATTCACTGGTTCAAGACACTAAAGAAATCGTTGTTGCTGCGACCTTTTTACTGGTGCCAGGTGATAAAGCCCGTATTTTAGCAGATATGATTTATCTCAATGCACTCCGAAAATATAAGCAGCCTTTAGAATATCCTTCATGTGGTTCAGTGTTTAAGCGTCCCACTGGGCACTTTGTAGGCCCCATGATTATCTCTGCTGGTCTCCAAGGAAAACAGGTTGGTGGCGCTCAAGATTCGATGAAACATGCCGGCTTTATTGTCAACAAGGGTGGTGCTACTGCAACTGACTATTTGTGTCTGATTCATTTAATTCAGCAGACGATTGCTCAGAAGTACCATCTCAGTTTACAAACTGAAGTCAGAATCATCGGCCAGGATAAGGAGTAGTCAACGGCTAATCAGTTAAACAGGGATGATTTTTTACAAAAAGTCATTAAGCTAGATTTAGCCGACTTATTAAAGCTCGCCTTATATGAACTCGATGCGACGAAACGTCAAGTCTACGACGCGATTTCTACATACCGGCTAGCTGAGCAGCAAGGGCAAGTTAGCGCACAAAAGGACTTCGTTAGATGATATCTCAGCCGCAATATCTGATTATTGGTGTAATTGACACAAGTTTGCAGATAGTTTTGCGGCCATGCATGAAGAGTTGGTGCAGTTGTGGACACGGCATTCCTGAAGCCACGATTAAGAAGTGGTATCCACAAAGCAATCGAAATTTAGCTGCTGTTACAGTCAAAGCTGATAATGTCTTTATTTTTGACAATACGAATAGATTTATGTTGGTTTATGTGAGCGAACAAGGCCAAGCGATTAAGAATACACTGCGGCAATTTTCTGGGATTAATCAGGGTATCCAGGCTTAAGTGACTCACTTAAGCCATTTTTTATTGGCTAAGTGGTGGTAGGCGACAAGTGCTCGTATTTTAGATAAACTAATAATAAATTTTGAAATGGGCCTAGCCGTCGTGCGAAAGGACGTAGTTGTTTTTGACGATTAGCGCACTGGCTAGTCGGTTTGGGCAATTAGGAGAACACACGTGAACATTATTGAATTGAAACATGTCACTAAACGCTATGACGATGGATTTGTGGCGTTACATGATATTAATTTGGCATTGGAGCCAGGCAAATTTTACTCGCTCTTAGGACCGAGTGGGAGTGGTAAAACCACCATTTTACGTATTATTGCTGGCTTTACCCAACCGACTGCTGGTGAAATTTCTTTCAACGGTCAAGATTTGACGCAAACTGACGCTGCAAAGCGACCATTTAATACGGTTTTTCAAAATTATGCATTGTTCCCGCATCTTAATGTGTTTGAAAACGTGGCTTTTGGGCTAAGGCTCAAGCAAGTCAAGGCAAAAGATGTTCAAGCGGCTGTTAAAGCGGCATTACATCTAGTTAGGCTTGATCATTATGATAGCCGGGAGATTTCGGCGTTATCTGGTGGTCAGCAGCAGCGGGTTGCCATTGCTCGAGCAATCGTCAATCAACCGCAAGTTCTGTTACTTGATGAGTCACTATCTGCCTTAGATAAGCGACTGCGCAAAGAGATGCAATTTGAATTACGAGCAATTCAGAAGAAGCTAGGGATTACGTTTGTTTTTGTTACTCACGATCAAGAAGAAGCTCTGTCCATGTCAGATACGATTTTTGTCCTTAATGATGGGGAAGTTCAGCAAGTTGGTAGTCCGGTTGATATTTATGATGAACCGGTGAACGATTTTGTGGCGCGCTTTATCGGTGATTCAAATATCTTACCAGGGCGTATGCTTGGCGATTTTGAGGTTGAGTTTGCCAATCGCCGTTTCAAGTGTGCTGATGCGGGCATGGGCATGAATGAAAAAGTTGAAATTGTGCTACGTCCTGAAGATTTGACGGTGGTTGTACCAGAGCAGGGAAAGCTAGTTGTGCGGGCGCAAACGCAGCTTTTCTTAGGTGATCATTTTGAGATTAAAGCGGTTGATACCGAGCAGCACGAATGGCTAATTCGTGCCACTAATTCGGTTGATTTAAATGAACCATTGGGGCTGTCTTTTAAGCCGGAGGATATTCATGTCATGCGGTTAAATGAAAGTCAGGCTGAGTTTGACGCGCGACTAGAACAATATGAAGGGGCAAGCGAAGATGAAAAATAAGCGGCACCCAGGGCTCTTTGCGATTCCCTATGTACTATGGATTGCCTTCTTTGTGATTCTGCCCATTCTGTTAATTGTCTGGTACTCGTTCACTAATACCAACCAACATCTGACCTTGCAAAATTATCACACCTTTTTTGCGAATGGCACTTTTTTGCGTATGAGTCTCAATAGTTTTTGGTATGCTTTTTTAATTACCCTAGCAACGTTACTCATTTCCTATCCGGCTGCTTATTTTTTAACCAAGTTGAAAAAACAGCAATTCTGGTTATTGCTGATTATCTTGCCAACTTGGATTAATCTGCTCCTAAAAGCCTATGCGTTTATTGGTATTTTAGGTCGTCAAGGGCTGGTCAATCAGTTTTTACAACTGTTTGGACTAGGGCCGGTTAACATGTTATTTACGAATTTCGGATTCTTATTAGTGGCAACTTACATTGAAATTCCGTTCATGATTTTACCTATTTATAATGCCATTGTAGCGATTGACCCGGCCTTAATTCAGGCCAGTGAAGACTTAGGGGCTTCAAAGTGGCAGACCTTCCGGTTCGTTTTGTGGCCTTTATCGCGTGCCGGCGTGGAGAGCGGGATCCAAGCGATTTTTATTCCGAGTCTGTCGCTCTTTATGCTGACCCGCTTAATTGGTGGAAATCGCGTGATTACCTTGGGAACTGCGATTGAAGAATACTTTATGACTACGATGAACTGGAACATGGGCGCGACCATTGGGGTCATCTTAATTGTCATGATGATTTTGGTGATGCTATTAACGGGGAATAAACCCGCACACGGTAGGAGGATGCACCATGAATAAGCATACTTGGCTGGGAAAAATTTATTTGTGGTTGGTCTTAATCCTGCTTTACTTACCGATTGGTTACCTCATCTTTTATTCTTTCAGTAGTGGGCGTAATATGAACCATTTTAAGCAGTTTACTTGGCTGCATTACCAAACCCTGTTTCAGGATAATCGTTTGCTAGCAATTTTCTTGCAAACCATTTTATTGGCTTTGCTCTCGGGTTTAATTGCGACCGCGATTGGGACGACAGGGGCGGTCATGATTGATCGGTTACAACAAAAGCGCCAGCAGAAAGTCTTTTTAGCGTTAAATAACGTCCTCATGGTGTCACCAGATGTCATTATTGGGGCTAGCTTTTTGATTTTTTTCACGGCCTTAGGTATCCAATTGAATTTTGGTTCAGTTTTAATCAGCCATGTGGCATTCTCAATTCCAATTGTGGTATTGATGGTTTTACCAAAGCTGAAAGAGATGGATCATACGTTAGTCGATGCAGCGAGCGATCTTGGTGCTAGTCCGCGCCAGATTTTTAGTCGTATCTTGATTCCTGCGATGATGCCAGGTATTGCAGCTGGCTTTTTTATGGCATTAACGTATTCATTAGATGATTTTGCAGTCACGTTCTTTGTCACCGGGAATGGCTTTACGACCTTATCGGTAGAAATTTACTCGCGTGCCCGGCAAGGGATCGATTTGGAAATTAATGCGCTGAGTACGATTATTTTCTTATTTGTATTGGTGCTTGTGTTTATTTATTATTTACTCACAACTAGGCGCTTTAAGAAAAATGGCAAGATCGGGGGCGTTATCAAATAATGAAACGATTAATGATTGCGGTTGGCGCGATTCTACTCGCTTGTCTCACACTTTGGGGCGCTTCATTGAAGCTGACGGAGTCTTCAGTAGCGTCTGGCGGTAAAAGACTAATTATTTATAATTGGGGTGATTATATTGACCCCGCGCTGATTAAAAAGTTTGAGAAAAAGACGGGCTATCAGGTCATCTATCAAACGTTTGACTCCAATGAAGCCATGTATACGAAAATCAATCAAGGTGGCACCGCCTATGATTTAACGATTCCGAGTGATTATATGGTGACTAAGATGCGCCGGGGAAAATTACTGCGGCCATTAGCTTTACAGCGGATTCCCAATCGGAAGTATCTTGGCCATGACTTTTTGCATAAGTCGTTTGATGTGAAAAATGCTTATTCACTGCCGTACTTCTGGGGGACTTTAGGAATTGTTTATAATGATCGATTAGTTAAACCGGGCAGTATTAAGACCTGGGATGATCTCTGGCAGCGGCGTTTTCGGCATAACATTCTGTTAGTTGATTCAGCTAGAGACATGATAGGGATGTCACTCGCTTCAATGCATTATTCAATGAATACGACAAATGCTTTGCAGCTCCACCTAGCTAAGGCAAAATTAGATCAGTTGGGACCGAATATTAAGGCCATTATTTCAGATGAGCTGAAGATGTACATGATTCAGAATGAAGCTGCCGTAGGCGTGACCTGGTCTGGTGAAGCGGCTGAAATGCTCAGCAATAATCGTCATCTGCATTATGTGCTACCCAAACCTTATAGTAATTTATGGTTTGATAATTTTGTCATCCCCAAGACCGCTAAAAATCTCGCCGGAGCCTATGCATTCATCAACTTTATGTTAAACCCGAAAAATGCGGCTCAAAATGCCGCTTATGTTGGATATGCGAGTCCAGTTCAAGCAGCCTGGCAGCATCTCCCACAGGCTGTTCGTCGAGATCGCAGTTTTTACCCAACCCAAAAGATGGTGAAGAAATTGATGGTATTCAAAGACCTTCCTCCCAAAATGGTACAAAAATATAATGATTTGTTTTTAGAATTTAAAATGTATGCCAGATAATAAGTTGCTATAATAAAAGCAAGGAGGCGGCTATGAATTTTAAAGTCCTAAATTTCCTAACTTGGAACAATTTAAGTATCATCTTGGATGTGCTAATTATTTGGTACTTGGTGTATCGACTGGTGTTACTCGTCCGTGGTACTAAGGCAGTGCAACTCGCTAAGGGAATTATTTTCATCTTTATTGTGAGAATTGTGGCTGGGTTAGCACAATTGCACGCAGTGACGTATATGGTTGATCAGTTGGTATCATGGGCGGTGATTGCTTGTATCGTCATTTTCCAGCCGGAAATTCGACGTGGTCTGGAACATTTAGGACGCTTGCCTTGGTTTAATGGCCGTGAAGGGTCAGCTCGGGATGAACAGATTCGGTTTATTCAAGAACTTGATAAGGCTGTACAGTATATGTCTAAACGACGAATCGGTGCCCTGATTACGATTCAGCAAGATACTGGTTTGGATGAGTATATTGAGACTGGGATTAAATTAGATGCTGAGGTGACTGGCGAATTATTGATTAATATCTTTATTCCCAATACGCCGCTACATGATGGGGCAGTTATCGTCACCAACAATAAAATTGCAGTTGCGGCTGCTTACT
The DNA here is from genome assembly GCA_002418055.1 of Lactobacillus sp. UBA5804. Taxonomy (GTDB): domain Bacteria; phylum Bacillota; class Bacilli; order Lactobacillales; family Lactobacillaceae; genus Lactobacillus. Next base: position 7,233 of record DIDI01000032.1, read on the forward strand.
TACCGTTGTCTGATAATAGTATGATTCCGAAAAGCTTGGGTACACGTCACCGTGCGGCCGTGGGTATTTCAGAAGTGACAGATGCGATTACGGTTGTCGTTTCTGAAGAGACTGGTGGTGTCACGATTACCAAGAATGGCCATTTTTGGGTTGATATGTCGCGGGATGAATATTTAAAGTACTTAACCCAAGAGCTAGTCCCAAAAGAAGAACCAGAAGTTTCTTGGCGCCAGCGCATTGTCAGCAAACTATGGAAATGGGGGGCTGATCGATGAAACGCTTTTTAGGTAAATCATGGTTTTTAAAGATTTCATCCTTAGTAATTGCCATCTTAATTGTCATTTACATTGATAATAGCCAAACAGGATACGTTGATTCGATGCAATCTAACGTCACCAGGCAGACAGCAACCGATGTTCAAACCGTGAAAGCTAACTTGCAAGTGCTGATTGACACTGATAAGTATTATGTGGTGGGATATCCAGAGAAGGTGAGCTTAACGGTTGAAGGTTCTAGCGCACTGGTTACATCAGCCCTTAATACGCAAACATTTAGGACCTATATTGACTTGTCCAACCTCAAGGTTGGGCGTCATACTGTCAAAGTACAGGTGTCGGGTTTAAGTAAGCAGATTTCATATTATGTGAAACCGGAAAAAATTACAGTTAATATTCAACAACGAAAATCAACCACTTTACCTGTACAAATAGAGTATAATAAAAATGCTGTGGCTAAGGGCTATGATGTTGGTAGTCCCAGTGTTGATCCCGCGAAAGTTGATGTAACAGGTGCCCGGAGCGAAGTTGACCAGATTAATCAAGTGGTTGCTCGAGTTAATATTCCGAATGGCTTGAATCGGGCTTATGAACGTCAAGTTTTATTAGTGGCCGAAGACAAAAAAGGTCGTCCACTCAACGTCGTCTTGACGCCAGCAACGGCTCGTATCAACTTACCCGTTAGTCTCACGAAAAAGCAGGTTAAGGTGTCACTGAAGCCGAGGAATGAAGCTGCCGATAAAGTTTATACGTTATCGACTAAGACTAAGCAGGTAACCATTTATGGTCGTAAGGAGGTCGTTAATCGGCTGCGCTCAGTGGCCGTTAAAGTGGATTTAGCACATGTCCTGAGCTCAACTAGCGTAAACGTACCCATTACGATACCTGTTGGTGCTGCTTATGCAGCACCGACTAATGTGGCAGTGAACGTTAAGGTTAGGACAACCGGAGCACAGAAGAACGATTAAGAAGCAATTATTGTTAAGAAAGGCTGATTTTTATGTTGAAATATTTTGGCACTGATGGTGTCCGTGGCGTGGCGAATGCTGGTCTTAAACCAGAAATGGCGTTCAAATTAGGCAGAGATGGCGGCTACATTTTAACTAAAAACAAAAAGAATGCAGGTCAAGCCAAAGTGCTGGTTTCTCGTGACACACGGGTTTCTGGGCAGATGCTAGAATATGCATTGATTTCTGGTTTGTTATCAGTAGGGATTGAAGTACTAGAATGTGGCGTTATTACCACGCCAGGTTTGTCATACTTAGTGCGTGCACAAGGGGCCGATGCTGGGGTGCAGATTTCTGCCTCACACAATCCAGTTGAAGACAACGGGATTAAGTTCTTTGGGAGTGATGGATTAAAGCTTTCTGACGAGATGGAAGGTGAAATCGAAAAACTGATTGATGCGACTGAAGATATTTTGCCTCGTCCCGCTGCACAAGGCTTAGGAACTGTGACTGATTTCCATGAGGGTGTCAGCAAGTATTTACAATTTATTGAAAATACTATTCCGATGGATCTGGATGGTTTCAAAGTGGTCATTGATGGTGCTAACGGGGCTGCCAGCGCTTTGATTTCTCGGTTATTCGCAGATTGTGGGGTTGATTTTACCACAATTGCAACCCATCCGGATGGCTTTAATATTAATGATCATGTCGGTGCTACACATACTGAACGCTTACAGGCAGAAGTCGTTAAGCAGGGTGCCCAAGTTGGACTTGCCTTCGACGGGGATGCTGATCGTTGTATTGCAGTTGATGAGCATGGGAACGAAATTGATGGCGATCATATTATGTATGTCATTGGGACTTACCTGTCCACTCATGGCCGGTTAAAGGGTGAAACGATTGTCACCACTGTGATGTCAAATCTTGGCTTTACCAAGGCACTGGCTCGTAAAGGGATTAAGAATATTCGCACACAAGTTGGTGACCGGTATGTTTCTGAAGAGATGCGTGCTCATGGCTATAACTTGGGCGGGGAACAATCTGGTCACGTAATTATTAGTGATTATCACAATACTGGTGACGGGATGTTGAC
>DIDI01000004.1 GCA_002418055.1 Lactobacillus sp. UBA5804
GTGTGCAACGAAGTGGTTAACCGTAGCTAAGTTAAAGTCTTGGGTATTCAAGGGGCACCCGCTTTCATTGAAATAACTTTTGACTTTTAGGACAGCGTTCACCAGTAAAGCCAACGAATTCGATCGTTAGTTTAATCTGTTGTCGCAAAGCTTTTAGTAGCGTCTCCAAATCAGCTGAATCATAGGGTGCTAATTTATGTAAAGGAACGGATTGCAAGCGCTCGTTAGCCCGTTGGTTGTTAAAAAATACGTTGTAGGTCTGATCGTAAGGATCGTTAGCGATCATCAACCAGTAGCGAGTGCGCGACTGGCGCTTAAACAGCAAGGTTAATCGTCCCATAATAATTTCTACATCGTTATTCATAGCTATTGCCCCCATTATGACCACCGACGAGTGAAGCGCGTTCAATAGCCGTACCGCCCCTTAACAAGCTGGTGGCATAAACTAACTTCGTGAAGCCAAAGCGGCGATGAATTTCATCAATCACTTGGTTTAACCGACTAGCCTTAATCTGGGTACTTGCCGGCTCAAATAAGCTAAGCTGTTGGCCGGTGCTGGCACTTAATTTGCTGCTATAAACCCCAATATTTCGGACAGCTTGACCGTCCCAGTTTTTGCGGAACAACTATAATAGTTGTCGCGTTAAAACTTGGTTATCATTGGTTGGCTCAATTTTTAAAGCCTGATGAAAGCCACCGCGGCCATCGGCTGCGGCCGCAGCGTAAGAAAAGCCAATGCTTAGCGACAGACACCCCGCCATTTTATGGTGGTGTCGTAGCCGAGCAGCCACTTGTTCGCCAATTTCTTTAATGACCGTTTCAATTTCTGCTTGGTTAAGATAGTCCCGTGGCAATACTTGTGAATTACCTAGACTTGCTGATTTAACTTTAGCGGGTTCCGTAACCTGTGCTCGATCAATTCCCCAGGCCGTGGCGAACAATTGTGTCCCAATAATCCCCATTGCTTGTTTCAACAAATAAGGATTGGCATGGGCTAACTCGTACATGTTGTGAATAGCTAGGCGGTTTAGCCGTTTAGCTGTTCGTTCACCGATCCCCCAGACAGCAGTTAAGTCATTGATCGTCCAGATTTTTTGTGGGACAGTCTCATAATGAATTTCACCAATAAAGTCAGCGGTATGCTTAGCATACACATCAAGCGCAAGCTTAGCCTGGGTCGGATTATCACCAATGCCAACGGTGGTGTATAAGCCTAATCTTTGCCGCACCGTAGTTTGAATCAACCTTGCTACTTCACGGACAGACTGCCCAAAAAGCCGCCATGAATGGGTCATATCCAAAATACTTTCGTCAATTGAATACGGCCAAACTTCTTTTTCAGTCGTAAACTGGTGGAAGATTTGGTTAATTTGCAAGTTACGTTCGATATAGAGATTCATGCGTGGTGGGACAACCCACAGACGCGGATCATTAGGTAAATCACGTTTACGTGAGACATTAGCTTTGATATGAAATAATTGTTTGGCTTCAGGTGAAGTAGCCAAAATTAGGCCACCATTAGTGTTTTGAGCTTCACTAAGGACAACTAAGGGGACTTTTAAGGGATTGAGCCCCCGGGCAACGGCTTCGCAACTAGCATAAAAGGACTTGTTATCGATTAGAAAGAACACGCCATGCGGTTCATCATCAGTAAACAATTTCATCACTTCCGTTAGTTTTTACCCATATTTTAACACAAAAGAAAACATGTGTTCCCTTAAAAACGCTAGAAATCTGATTTAAAATAGTCGAAAGTCAGTTATAATCATGCTATAATGTGAATAATAAAAAAGAAGCCCTGCTAGAACAGGACTTCCCATGCAGAGCCGTTTAAGACGGTGGCAAACTTATATAGATTAGATCAAAAATAATCCATCTGCTCGCCAAAGCTAAGACGGATTATTTTTTTTGCTGACTTTTAATCAGCTCAACAATTAATGCGATCAAGGCTACGATAAAGGTACCGAAAGCCAGCATTAATTGTAAAGCGTCCGCAACGGACACTTAGGCTACTCCTTTCGTTAGGATTTATGGGCTTTAAAGGTTTAACACCATAAGCACCACCTCCGATTGGAAATAGCCACCGCCTTAACTTCTCTACTTGATCTATTATACAGGCAGACTAGCTCTTTAACCAAATATAAAATTAAAGCAAGCACCTACGAAAAAAGAGTGCCTGCTTTTATTAATTATCGAAAAATTCCCATCTATATTTATAAAAGATTATCGTACCAATTGAAATATTGATTAACTGATCTTCAATTACCCGATTATTTAAGTTCTAAGATGCCTAATATAGATAATTTGGCTAATTATCCATGTAATTTTTGTTGCAATTTATCACCAATGCCATCTACCTTCTTAGCAGCCAAGACGGTGCCACCGATGAGAACACCACCTACAATGAGCGTAGAAGCGATCATAAATTTAAAAACAGCTTTTAATGCATCCATAGTTACTCACCTGCTTTCTAGGATCGTTTAACAACAAAGGAAACAATCAGAACTAAAATAACGGCACCGATAATTGACGGAATAAGTGCCATTCCGGCCAAACTCGGTCCCCAAGACCCCAGTAGTGCTTGACCGATGGCTGATCCAATTAAGCCAGCTACAATATTAGCGATCCAACCCATCGATTGGCCGTTGTTCGTAATTGCGCCCGCCAAGGCACCGATGACGGCGCCAACAATAATTGCCCAAATAAAGCCCATGATAAATTCCTCCTAACGTGATGATGGTTATTTGTTACTGACCTAAGTTCAAGTATCAATGAAATGACTGGACACTGACAAGCTGGATATAGTTAAAAGCATTCATATCTCAACTATATATAATATTTAGGTCATTATTAGAAAAGAAACAAATATCATATATTAATTAAAGATTATCACGGCTATCTTAAAACTGTCAAAAACGAAGATTTCAAATTAACTTTTTCAGGTATCATTTATCAATAAATTCTAGGTGAATCCTGAGTTTTAGACCAAAAAGCCCTTCAGCACCAACAAATCACTATGCAATATATCTATTAGTGCCGAAAGGCTTTTGTTAAAGACACTTCAAATAGTGATTGGGATTTTTTCCTTTGAATTCGGTGGCCTACTTGTTTTGCTTAGAAAAATTGGCGCAAAATATCTTTTAGTGGTGGTAGTTCAGGTATTTTTTTCTCTTCTTTAAGATATTGGCTGCCAAATTTCATGTATCCTTTAGCTTCCTGACCGACAATCTTGCCCGGCAAAGGTGCATCATCACTGACATAAGCATTGATCAGTACCGGCATATTCTGGACCCGATAGGCTCTGTTCAATGCGTTCTTAAATTCTTCGGAAGTTTTAGCAGTAATGCCAACACCGCCAGCCGCATCGGCAAATTTGGCGTAATCCATATCCTGTAAGTCGATTTGATAATTTAATTGGCCGGCGGCCTGTTGTTCGTATTCAATAAAGGCCAGCTTTGAATTATTGAGTACGATATTAATTAATGGTAACTTGTATTTAACTGCCGTAATGAAATCCTGCATGACCATTGCAAACGCACCATCACCATTAACCGAGATAACCGGTCGATCGGGATAATTTATTTTTGCTGCAATCGCTCCCGGTAATGCACATCCCATTGTCCCTAAGTAAGAGGACAAGATAAATTTTTGTGTTGGTGATACGTTTAAGAAACGGGCGCTCCAAGAGGTGGCTGTTCCAACATCAATTGAATAAATTGTATTAAGCGGTGCCGTTTCATTAATATCGTTAAATAATGCTTCGGGTGCAACTGGCTTGGAATCGAGTTCACGTTTGCCGGTCATCCAACGATTCCAGTTAGCAACATTTTCCTGACAGGCCTTTAAGAAACCATCATCAGGATGGAGGATCGTTGTTTCAGAAGAATTAAGTTGCTTTATAACGTCTTTGATATCGGCTACCAATCCAACATCAGCCGGATAACGTTTTCCGATTGCTGACGCACTGGTATTGATTTGGATGCTTTTGGCCGTCCCTGGTTTGGGCAAGTACGCGGTATAGGGATAATTTGTGCCGAACATTAGAAGCAGATCGGTATTTTGCATGGCTTCATAAGCCGGCTTTGTCCCCAACTTACCAACATTTCCCAGCGAATTAGGATGACTGTCGCCAATAATCCCCTTTGCGGGCAACGTTGAAATAAACGGAATATGGTTTTGCTCTAAGAAGGCCGCAACCTGGCTGCCGGCTTTTTTTGCCCCCAAGCCAACCAATGCAAGCGGTTTTTTGGAATCGCGAATCAGTTTAGCGGCTGTATTAAGGCGATTGTCATCCATTTGTGGTGATGTCAATTGGAAAGAAGAAGCGGAACTGATATAGTGGTCGCTGACCCTTTGTTCCGGAAGGTTATCCGGAATGGTTAAAACTGCGACTCCATGTTTCTCATAAGCCGTTCGAATGGCTTCATCAACGATTTCAGCTAAATTGTCAGTGGCAGAAATTAGTTTATTATAGACCGAAACGTCCGCAAATAGTTGTGGTGTATTCACTTCTTGGAAGTATTCCTCGTTTAAAAACTGGGTATCAACCTGACCAAGTAAAGCCAGTACCGGCACGTGATCCATTTTGGCATCATAAAGGCCATTTAACATATGAATTGCGCCTGGCCCACCGATTGAAAGACAGACACCAAGCTTACCGGTTAACTTAGCCTCGGCCGCTGCTGCCAAGGAAGCAACTTCTTCGTGACGGACTTGGACAAATCCGATCTGATCCTGTTGTTTGCGTAAAGCATCGACAGTTGTATCGATGGAATCCCCCGGTAGTCCATAAACGTGTTTTACATGCCAATCAATTAAGACGTCGACTAATTGTTCAGAAGCTTTTTGAGCCATATTGCATCATCCTTTCCATAAACGATGTTAAGAAAGCTTACTTTCATTGTAGACAATTTAAATGGAATTGCAAAAGGCAAATTCTATAATTAATCCGAACAAAAATAAAAAAAGGCCCAAAGCAATCTCTTACAATGGTAGTAGTTAATTCCAACCAGCTATAAGGAGTGATTACTTTGGGTACTTCTACTTTATCACGTTTTCAACGTGGTGCGCTAGCTCAACTGGTCAGTGAAGGCCATCATACTTACCAAGATATGGCTGACGCCTTAGGCGTTGCCAAATCAACTATTAGCTATGAATTAGATCGGGTCAAACCCTATGATCCCGAATTAGCGCAACAAGACGCAGATCATAAAAGGCGGGCTTGTGGTCGCCATTCAATTCTAACGCCATCATTGACAATTTTAATTACCAACCACCTACGTTTAACTTGGTCACCAGAAGCGATTGCGACAGCTTTTAACCTGAGCACCGCTTCAATTTATAACTGGCTTAAGCTTGGCTGGTTACCTTTCAACTTGGCTGATCTACCTAATCGAAATGTCCGACAGCGCCGAGCTAATGAGCATCGTGGCACATTTACAAGTGGGACTTCCATTGAACAACGACCAAAATCTGTCAATCAGCGATTAGCTTTTGGTCATTGGGAAGTCGATACGGTACTTTCTAGCCGAGGTCAGTCACGAGCATGTTTGGTCACTTTTGTAGAACGTAAAACCCGGCTTCTATGGGCTATCAAAGCCCCTAATCGCACCGCCAACACCTTAAATGATACCTTTGGAAAGCTTATGGGGACCTCCGGTTCCCAAGTGAAATCTATAACTGTTGATCATGGTAAGGAGTTTGCCGATTAGCGATCCATACAACGAGACTATCCGATTAAACTGCATTTTTGTCACCCGTATTCACCATGGTAACGGGGATCCAATGGAA
>DIDI01000047.1:0-7749 GCA_002418055.1 Lactobacillus sp. UBA5804
ACACAAACAGAAAAGCAACCAAAAGCATCTGCTAAACGGCCAAGACACTTACTCGTTAAGGCAGTTGTTGTAGGGATGCTGGCGGGATTTGTCGGAGGGGCAGCATCATTTGGTGCTTTAACACTTTACGACAACATGAATGTCAGTAATCAAACTGCCAGTGTCAGTGTGACTGGCAAGAGTGCTAAATTATCTAAAGCAAGTGCCAATAACAGTGGTGCGATGACGGCCGCTTATCAAAAGGTCAGTGGCGCGGTTGTCTCAGTCGTGAATTTACAGCGGCAATCAAATTCAACGACTAACGCTTGGTCAAGTTTAATTGGTGGCAATAATAATAGTAAAAAGAAAGCTAGCAAGTTAGAGACCTATAGTGAAGGCTCCGGTGTGGTCTACTTGAAATCGGCTACGAAGGCTTATATTGTCACAAATAACCATGTGGTATCTGGTAGTGATGCGGTTCAAGCAATTATGGCTAACGGTAAGAAAGTGACAGCTAAGATTGTCGGGACTGACGAAACGACTGATTTAGCCGTATTATCAATTCCGGCTAAGGATGTGACTCAGGTTGCCGAGTTTGGCGACTCTAAGAGTTTGGTTGCAGGTCAGACGGTAATTGCTGTTGGATCGCCATTAGGGACGGCATATGCTTCCTCAGTGACTCAGGGGATTGTTTCAGCACCGAACCGAGTCTTGACGACATCGACTAGCCAACAAACTGTCGTACAAACCGATGCTGCTATTAACCCTGGAAACTCTGGTGGTGCTTTGGTTAATTCAGCCGGTCAAGTGATTGGGATTAATTCCATGAAACTTGCCGAATCGACTGATGGTACTAGCGTTGAAGGCATGGGCTTTGCCATTCCTGCGAATGAAGTGGTTGATATTATTAATCAGCTCGTGAAGAAAGGTAAGATTACACGTCCGCAGTTGGGCATTCGGGTGATTGCTTTAGGCGACATTCCGACAACGTATCGTCATCGGTTAGGCATTGAAAGTCAGTTGAAATCGGGGATTTATGTCGCGGAAGTGACAAAGAATAGCGGTGCCGCTAAGGCTGGAATGAAAGCGAAGGATGTCATCACGGCGGTTGATGGTAAAAAGGTAACTACGGTCTTAAAGTTACACGAGTTTTTAAACCAGCATAAGGTTGGAAACACTGTAACAATAACGGTTAGCCGAGATGGTAAGCTATTGAAGCTACCGGTTAAACTTGAAAGTAATTAGCTAAATAGATTTTAACGGCAATTTTAAAAAGGCGGTAACATGCGGTTTGAGGCATGTTGCTGCTTTTTTCATTAACACTAATGATGTGTAACATGCATTCGTTCGTGTTCTGAAGTTGTCAAGCGAAACATGAAAGTAATAGCTTGTGGGAAACTGTGGAAAAGGCTGTGGATTGTGCATAACTTTTGGGAAAAGTCGGTAATGACGGGTGGAAAAGCCAGCATAGATAATTTGTGTATTCGAGTAAAATTAACCTAATAATCGTACTGGGGGCTGATGTTATAGGAATCAGAGCTGAATCTTTGTGAAAAAATAAAATCACAGGAAGACATGTGAGTAACTATGGGGTTGTTAGGTGAAAAAAATTGCTTCCCACTAATAGTGAGGGCGAACAGATAATCGCCCACAAAATATAGTCACAGCTTTTGCACAGCTGTGGATAAACATGGTGGAAAGAATGTAAATAGTGGGATAAACTAGACTTATGAATATTAAAATTGTGTGTGTAGGGAAATTAAAAGAGAAATATTTTAAAGATGGCATTGCTGAGTACCAGAAACGATTGTCGCGCTTTGCAAAGGTTAAAATTGTTGAGGTTCCAGACGAAAGGGCCCCAGAACGTTTGAGCGTTGCACAGGTGGCGCAAGTCAAAGCAACTGAGGGCAAGCGGATTTTAGCTAAATTAGCAGATAAAGATTATGTTTTCGTCCTCGCAATTAATGGTAAGGAGCGTCCCAGTGAAACTTTTGCACATGAGATTAGTGAGCTGGCAACTTATGGGCATTCGGATTTAAGTTTTGTCATTGGGGGGAGCTTGGGAACCAGTCCCGAAGTGGATCAGCGTGCCGACAGCCTTTTGAGTTTTGGACAGCTTACATTACCACACCAATTGATGCGGCTGGTGCTTATTGAACAGATTTATCGCGCCTTTATGATTAATTCTGGCAGTCCGTATCATAAGTAGTATTTAAAAAAGCTATCACAGCTTGGGTGTGATAGCTTTTTGCGTGTTAGCGTGTTTGACTGACAAGCACGGCTTTACCATAAAGGCTTACGGTAATGCTTTTTGCTTAAAGTTTGTCGCTTACTTTTCGCTTTTTTATGTAATTTTTTCGCGGTTTTAGCTTCCAGATACCCAAGGTTAGACTGACTCTCCGCTTGTAGTTCTAGGTACTGTTGATATGTGTCAGCGTTTAACTGTCCGTTAGCTACCGCTGCCATTACGGCGCAACCGGGTTCTTGGGTGTGGGTACAGTTGTGAAAACGGCAATCCGCTGCTAAGGCCGTTATATCTGGAAAGACGACAGCTAAGTTGTTGGTCCCGACGCCAACGCTCTTGATACCAGGGGTATCAATTAAGATAAAATCGCCTGTCGGAATCGGTACTAGTCGTGAGCTTGTGGTGGTATGCTTACCCTTATCAGTTTTGTCACTAATCATGCTCGTAGCCATGACGTCCTGCTCCGCAACGGCATTAACTAAAGTTGATTTCCCGACGCCAGAATTACCATAAAAGGAAACGGTCTGTCCTGGTAAAATTTGCTGCTTTAAGCTGGCAACTCCGCTGCCATTATAAGAAGATGTGCACAGTACGGGAATCGCTAACTCACGGCTTAATTGCGCGGCTAGTGCATCACTTTCGGGATTAAGATCTGCTTTAGTTAAGACTAAGGTGGTTTGATATTGGGGCTTAATCAAGGCATCAAGGTAACGCTTAATCCGTGAATTTTTAAAATTTTTGTTCATCGAAATACAGATAAATAAACGGTCAAGGTTGCTAGCAGCGGCTTTTTCTTCCGTGCGATAGCCAGCACCAGTTAGGCGGTTCAACGTACTATAGCGCGGGAACCGCGCAGTAATGAGATCAAAATCCATTTGCGGTGATAAGTTGACCCAATCGCCCACGAATAGAGTTAGGGTGCGCTGCTTGGGAATCGCGGTTACCTCAGTGCCATCAAGGTGGATGACTTTATATCTACCGGCCGCATTCAGCGAAATGCGACCAATCGTTTCTGCTGTTGGGGGAATGGTTTCATGTGTTTGATAAGTGCTTAAACCTAATTCCATGGTTGTCTCCTATGAAAAGTGTTTTGGTGCTGCTGTGAGTTGTGTCAGAAAGAAAGCAAATTGCGTGTCGATTTGTTTTTCGGTCAAGTTTCCCGTTAAAGCTAGGATATTCATCCCTTCAATGAGCAACATAAAGTCGTCAGCGAGGCATTTAACATCTTGGCTAACACGCTGTTGTTTCACGCCTAGCTCTAAAACGGATTTAACTGTAGCTCTGGTCGCGTTCAATTGCTTCTGTTTTAAACTGCGATCGCGGACCGTGTCATGGGTAAAGGAATATTCATACATCGCCCTTAGTAAAGACTGATGATGCTGGGTTTGATTTAATAGTCGCTGCTTTTGCTTGAATAGATATTGGTTGAAGAGTTGCTTAAAGGGTGGGTTGGCTTTGATAGCAGCTCGAATATCATCAAATTGACGGACGGAGCGCTGGGTAATCGTCGCAAAAAAGAGGTTATCAATCGACTTAAAATATAAATAAATACCACCGCGACTAATACCACATTCATCGATAATATCTTGCATCGTGGCTGATAAGAAGCCCTTGGTGGAAAAGACGTGATGTGCACCAGCTAAAATGGCATTTTTTTTGCGACTACTTCTACTCGTATTGGCTTGTTGTCCCATCTTGTTTCCTTTCAAACATGACACGAGTGTCACCTACTAGTATAATCATTTTTATTATATGACACTGATGTCATTTTAGAAAGCGACAAATATTTCATGAAATTGAAAACGAAGCAAGCGGCTGGAATTGCAATGTTAATTGCGCTTAATATTATTTTAGGAAAATTTAGTATCGGCCCAGCCTTCGCCAGTGTTAATTTGGGATTTATGGCACTAGTCATCGCTGGGTATTTATATGGCATTAAGCTGACCATGCTGGCAGCGGTACTGGCTAATTTATTGGCTTTTACCATCATGGGTAGTGGCGTGTATTCAGTCATCTTTTTATTACCGGCGTTACTTGCGGGTGGTGCTTATGGTTTCTTAGCTAAACCAACCTTACTACGCATTATATTGGTAAATTTGGTGGTGGTCATCGGTATCAGTTTTTTCCTGAATACGGGGCTAATTGTCTATGTGAATCATTTAAATTACGAAACACTGCTAGCTAGCCGAATGATTAAGGCATTAGTTAGCTTACCGGTACAAATTGGGTTCAGTTATTTCATATTAAGGCACGCCGGTATTCAAGGATTAAGAAGAAAATTAGCAGTCAGGTAGGTCACGCTGGTTATGGTAGTGGGGCGGCTCGAGCCGTTTACTTAAATAGTACAATCAGTCCCATTGCCGGAATCAGAAGGCTAGCAAATTCGAGCCAATCCTTTTGGCGGAGCGGAATTGCAATAATAGTTGAACGCGACACGCCTTCTTTAAAACCATGCGTTTGCATCGCCCAAGCCAAATTCTCGGCAGAATTCAGCGCTAACAAAATCGCTTTAAAGTATAAGACCGGTGACCAAAAAGACAGGTACAAGCCGCGCATCATTCCCGCAGCTCGAATCCGTAAAATATTATCACGCATTTGTGGTAGTAGATTGAGCGCTGCTAACACACCATAAGCAAATTTGCTAGGTAAATGTAGGTTTTGTTCTAGGGACCGGGCAAACGTACTAGCAGGCGTGGTTAAGGATAGACAAGCAATCAGCGAGACGTAAACGTAAATCCGGCTCGACAAGTTGAGTGCCACATAGGTATTAGGCTGGTCAGTAAAAAAGTTTAAGGTGAGAAAAACGGTTAATGCTGCCGGGAGTGATGAGAGCAGTAAGACTAACAGCCGTTTGCTGGGGATGCGTTTAGCGACTAAATAGCATAGGGCTAACCCGATTAAGGTACAGTTAGCGGTTAGGCTCATTTTAATTGAAATGGCTAAGGATAATATCAAGATAAGGATAAATTTTAAACTGGGATTCATGCTTAGTGCTCCTGATAATTGAGTTGCTGGTTGGCAAAGTGTAAATGATATTGGCAGATTGGCGCTAGCGGGGCAATCTGATGACTGATAATAAGCATTGTTTGTCCCAGGGCGGCGTGGACAGCTTGCATTAACGTAACCATTTGCTTGACGGCTCGACTATCTAGCCCGGTCAAGGGCTCATCGATGAGTAAGACTTGATGCTGCGTCATTAGCATCAGCAGTAGTTGGAGCTGCTTTTGTTGTCCGCCAGACAGTGTATAGACGCTTTGGTCTAATTTGTCGTCAAAATGCAAGTGGCGAATGACCTGGTTAAGCCGCTCCGGTGTAAAGTACGCGTTGCGCATATTGCTACTCAAGGCCAGTTCATCAGCCACTGTGACCCGTAAGAACTGATCAGTACTGGTTTGAAAAATTTGTGCCACTTGGGTGAGATAGGTTTTACTGCGTAATTTAGTTAATTCCTGCTGCTGATATTTGAGGCTACCGCCGTATGGCAGCATCTTGGTTAAAGCCTTAAAAAGCGTTGTTTTGCCACTCCCATTCGGTCCGGTGATAAGCGTTATGGCACCTTGATAGAGTGCTAATTGCGTTGGTTGCAATAATTGCTTCCCAGTTGTGAGTGTCATGTCCTGTAGCTCAAAGACACTGCTTGTGGGTGTTAACGTAAAGGACCACTGGCTCAGCTCTTGATTAGCACAAAATAGCGCAGGTAGATTAGCCGTATCAACTTCTTTAAGAGCATTAGCGCTAAAACGAAAAAGGTGGTCACAGACCGTCTCATAGCCTGAGAGCACATGATCACTAAGAAGAATCGTTTTACCTTGGTCACGCAGTTGCCCTAGCTTTTTAATTAGAAAAGTTCGTCCTTCCGGGTCGACGCTGGCAAAAGGTTCATCTAGCAGTAACACGTCGACGTCCATCGCGATTAATATGCTCAGCGCGATGCGCTGCTTTTGTCCGCCCGACAAGGTGTTGATGGGTTGGTCAAGTAAAGGTCCAATTTGGGTAAAAGCAACTGCTTTGGCCATGCGCTTGGGATAGTCACTGGTTGATACTTGTAAATTTTCTAAGGCGAAAATCAGCTCATCACGGGCGGTGGCCATCGTAAATTGTTCTCCAGCTTGTTGGAACATCATGCTAACCATGCCAGGATGACTCATTTTCCCTGAAGTGGGAACTAATAACCCGGCCATTAATTTTAACAAGGTTGATTTCCCACAGCCGGTTGGGCCTACTAGCAAGGATAATTGACCACTTGGTAAATGATAGGATAGATGTGAAATAATCGGTTTGGTTTGGTAAGTAAATGACAAATCAGTGAGTGTTAATGGTGTCATACTGGTCTCCCTTAACATGATTTCAAAAAAAAGACGCCTCAAACAGGCGTCTTAAAAACTATTTTTCCCTTCGCTGGTCTTAACCAGATGCAGGTTCAATGGGTATCTCTCAGCCTTTAGGCACCCCTAGTGACTCTGATTTTATAAGAATAAGGGCTTTCTGTCTATCTTTTACTTAAAATCGATTACAATATATGTAGATAGCGAACCTAGGATGGTGATTTTAGATGGCAGCAGTTGAACTGGTCAAATATCTCGCTAGTCTCGTGCAGGCGACAACGAGTGATCAAAATGAATTAAAGCTTCCAGCGGGTAATTCCCAACTGGATTTATTTACTTTATATCTTGAAAATCATAATCGCGGGGTTCATCAATTGCATGGAGGTAGTGCTAGCTTATGGTATCTGTTAGCTGGGACGGCTAACTTACGTAGTGCAACTGGCACGGGTTTGACTTTGGCAGCAGGTCATGTGTTACTAACCACTGGAGCTTTTGCGGCTGAAATGACTTCACAAAGTGATGATGCTGTTTTAGTTAAACTGCGATTTAAAGCCAGTTTTAGCTTTAGCCATTACTTTGCTCATTTAGCTGAATTAGGTGGTCAAGAGCAACAGATTCTAAAAAAATTAGTTGATCAGCTCGGACGAAATCAATATTTACATTTAACAGGAGGACAATTAGCGCGTGCTGGCGAGTATTTACAGACATTGATCAATGATTACCTGAATGGTGGTCTGTTTGCCAAGGCTGTGATTGATGCGCGGCTCACTTTAGCCTTGATTAGTGCGTTTAAGTCCACGACGTTAACGCCTGCTAATCGGCATGCGGTGAAGTTTGCACGCTCAGAGCTTGATCGCTACATTGATGCCCATTATCGCAAGGTGACCCTCGCTGAAGCTGCCAAGTATTTCTCGTTTAACCCTAATTACTTTTCAAATTTAGTTAAAAAGCAAACTGGGAGTAGCTTTGTGGCACACGTCAATCAGCGCCGGATGCTAGAAGCGCGTAAGCTGCTCGCACAACCTAACGTTTCCCTCCATGACATTATTGGGATGGTCGGCTATTCTAGTAAATCATTCTTTTATAAAAAGTTTAATGCCTATTATGGTATAACGCCAGCAGCCATGCGTAAGAAGCTCTTTCGTGATGCCAATATTAATTTAAATTAAAAACGGCCCAGCATCTGCTGGACTGTTTTTT
>DIDI01000047.1:7853-38123 GCA_002418055.1 Lactobacillus sp. UBA5804
TGCAAGGCAGAAATCAAGCCGTGGGGATTCCGTGTCAGCGCTACAGATGAGGCATCGGCTAGATATTCACGATTACGTGATAAAGCCATTTGCACTAAGGTTGCGGTTAGTGGTCCCAAGATAAAGACGAAAAGAATGGCCACGATTTTAATGATTAAAGTAATTGGGGATTCGTTTTTATCATTACTATCTCTGCGACTGCGCCCACCGCCAAACCACCAGACATAACGAGAGGCAAAACCAGAGATAAAGGAAATGACGGCGACTAAGGCCACCGCAATTGTAGAAACCCGAATATCATAGTTGCGGACATGTGAAAGTTCATGACCGAGGACGCCTTCAAGTTCCTCACGGTCTAGTAAGGCTAGGAGTCCTGCAGTCACAGCAACGGCGCTGTGTTCTGGATCACGACCAGTCGCAAAGGCATTAGGACTTTTGTCGGGAACAATATAGACGCGCGGCATGGGCACTTGGGCGACCAAGGCCATGTCTTCGACAATATGCCAGAGTTGAGGATTGTCCTGTTCGTGGATTTCTTCTGCATGGTTCATGCGCATGACGAGGCTAGCAGAATCTTGATAGATAATGAACAGATAAATGCAACTGCCGATGCCGGCAATCACGATACCCGTCGTGGGCCGGTTATCAAGTAAATAACCCAGCCCTGCACCTACCAGTATTAGAATCACCATAAAGATGGCTAAAAGCCCCCACGTTTTACGTTTGTTACGTGCGATTTGTTGGTATAGCATGGCTGGTTACCTTAAAACTTAACTTTAGGAACAGCTTTTTCTTCCGTTGGTACTTCTAAGAAGTTCAAGTTGGTAAAGTGGTGAATTTTAGCCACAATATTGGAAGGAAAGACAATAATTTTTTGGTTAAAGATAGCGACTGTTGAATTATACAATTGACGCGAGTAAGCAATCTTATTTTCTGTATTCGTCAATTCTTCTTGCAAGCTTAAGAAATTCTGGTTCGCTTTTAAATCAGGATATGCTTCTGCTAAAGCGAAAATCGACTTCAAAGAATCGGATAAAGCGTTTGAAACCTTCATCTTTTCGGCATGATCACCTGCTGGAACCTGCGTTAGTTGGTTGCGCAAACTAACGACTTGGGCCAAGGTTTCCTTTTCGTGCTTGGCATAACCCTTCGTCGTCTCAACTAAGTTCGGAATTAAATCGTTACGCCGTTTTAGTTGCACGTCGATTTGACTCCATGATTCGTCAGCGTTGATTTTGGCCCGCTGTAAGCCATTGTAGATTACGATATAACCGATAATAATGACGACAATAATTCCAATGATGGCGAATAACATAGTTTCACCTATACCTTTCGTTTACTTGTTACTACCGCTAGTTTATCGAATTGTGACCATAAAAACAAGCACGCGAATTGCGTGCTGTTATCCCGTTTAAAGCCGGAAAAAGAGTAAGCACCAACCAATTGCGGAAAAAATAATTAAGGCACAGAATTGCATCAATACCCATTTGGCAAAGAAACGGCTTTTGCTAACGGTCGCATGCTGATTATAAGTCTTCAGCACTAGCATATTCGCCATCGATCCAATCGGGGAGCCAAAACCACCAATATTTGATCCCAAGAATAATGCTTGGGCATATTGGGTAAATTTCCCAACTAGAATCGTGGATGGTACATTACTAATAAATTGACTAGAGATAATGGAGGCCCAGTAGGTACTGGCTTCAGTGTGCACTGTTAAATTAATTAACATTAAAACTAACGGGATTTGTTGAATATCACTAATGAAGATAAAAAAGCAGGTGAATGTTAGTAGTAGGGCGTAGTCGAGGCGGAGCATGATCCGCGGCTTAATACCGAGTGCTAATAAAATAGCAACAATCATCGGATATTGCACGGGGATAATACGAAAGACCCCGAAGAAGAAGAAAATAAAAACAGCAGTGGTGATGACAGTTAGCCGCCAATTTACATGGAAATTAGTCGTCTCTTGAATCGGAATCTTAACTGGTGAAATCTGTAAAAAAATGATTGCTAAGATGACTAATGCTAGTAAGAGATAGGGGGCGGACCATGCAAAAAAGGTGGCCGGCATCACACTGAAACGGCTGACAATGAAGATATTATGTGGGTTACCCCAGGGGGTAAAGGCAGCGCCGATATTTGCCCCCATCCCGATTAAAGTTACTGGTAAAATCTGTGGCAGTTGATATTTGTTAGCAATATTTAGATAAAGTGGGATGAGTGTTAGGGCGGTGATGTCGTTGCCTAAAAACATCCCGGCCAGCACAGCCAGTAATGTAAAAACGATATTTAATTTTCGGGTATTATCTGCTACACTAGTTAACTTATAAGCTAGCACGTCTAAGACGTGTAAGTAGGCATAGATTTGAATCAGTGTCAGCATTGCCGTCACTGAAAATAAGGTATGCCAATTAATATCTGCTAGTCTAGGCCTCGCAAAAAGCAAACTGATGGCCGTGATGAGCACGGTTATCTGTAAAATTCTATCCTTAGCAATATTTTTTAAGACGGTCATTAAGGGTCCCCCTTACATGGTGATAATCGCCTAAAAGCCCTAATAACCATTTAAAGACTTTTCCGAAATGTGTGCAATAGCAAATTAGGATGAGTCACTAAAAGCAAAATTTTTGCTAGTTAGCACTAGCTGCTATATGATTTAACTAACAAATCGTAAGTATCTTTCAGATAGGAGGATTATTGTGATGAGTCAAACAACAGTTGTTTCAATGAAGTTAAAGGATGAGGCGCTCCATCAGCTGCAGGCACGGATGCAACCAGGACAAGTCGTTTTGCTGGCATTAAATGATGGCTCTAATGCTTATTCAAAAATGGGTGGAACTTGTACCATTGGTGCCAACTTCCAATTTGTCATTCTGCCGGAACGTGATCCTGCTTATCAAATTAAAATTGAAAATAATGCTGGTCTTGATTTATGGACGAGTGATGCTGAGATGGTTTTTCTAGGGAGCCAGTTAGTGGTGAATGCGCGTAACGCAACGTTGAGTTTATCAGATGATAGCGGCGTAATTGATGGTGCGGTGACGATTGCAACTGGACATCCAGCAGCTGTCAGTGCAACCGATTTGCGTACGGGTAAAACTTGCTAAGTTTGCGCTACTCGCCTAAGCGTGCTAAAATGTACTAGATTTTCGAAAATCTGAAAGGAAGTATAGATCTATGCGTAAAGGTGAGAATTACAATACCGGTTGTGAACCAAACCAAAGACCTCGTAATAAGCGTAATGCTAAAGCGCGCGTGTTAAGAGCTGCTACAGTAGTCGCATTTTTAAATAAGGCTGCTAAAGACGAAACTAAGTAAATTTGTTTCAAGTGTAAAGGACAAGTTGCAAATCAGCAACTTGTCCTTTTTGGTTGCAATTGATGTTTTTTTTTGCTAACATAGATGAAATTTTTAGGCAGATCGGCACGGCATGCTATTTCGAGGAGGATTTGTGATGGGATTAAATGCATATATTCAAGGGTTCAATAGTCTGGAATCAATTGATCGAGCACCAGGTTATTTTAAGTATCAGCATCACTCAGTAGCTGACCATTGTTTTAGGACGGCAGAACTGGCACAGATGATGGGCGATATTGAGGAAGTTCGTGGTCATCAGCAGATTAATTGGAAGGCGTTATATGAAAAGTCACTCAATCATGACTATACGGAGCGCTTTATTGGCGATATTAAGACGCCAGTTAAATATGCCACACCAGAATTGCGCCAGATGATTGCTGGGGTTGAAGAAAAGATGACGACCAAATTTATTCGTGATGAGATTCCGAGTGAATTTCAAGCCATTTATACCAAGCGTTTGTCAGAAGGTAAGGACAATACTTTAGAAGGTAAAATTCTATCCGTATGCGATAAGCTGGATTTGTTGTATGAAGCGTATGGGGAAATTGAACTTGGCAATCCCAATCCCGTTTATTTACAGATGTTTAAAGAAAGTTTGCAGACGATTAAACAATTTGATGATTTAACTTGTGTGCAATATTTTATCAAAGAAATTTTACCAGATCTCTTTGCTGGTGAATTTGCTGATAAGGCTAAGATGCTACGCATCGCGTTTAGCATTTTACCTATGAGTGATTAGGCATGAAGTTGCAATGTGCCAGTTGCCTGTTACGGATGGCCAGTTGTCACTTTAAAGGACGACTAGCAGCCCGTCCCCAACTGATGAGTATTTGTGATATCTGCTTGCAAGCTGGTCAGCCTGCCCGTGAGTTTACTAATCCTGCGATTGCTGCACTGGCTGAGATTCAGTTAGTAACTTTTGTGGGCACTAAGGCTACCACAAGTGCTGTACCAGTTGCCAAGACGAGCCGAGTAAGACGTTATCGCAAGCAATATGAAAGCTTCTTACATGCTTTTGATCATAGTGAACTTGCCATGAAGCAAATTCCGCGCCAGCGTCTTAATCAAGCAGTGCTTGCTAGCGAGCGTGGCGAGCTGCCGGTGCCTGATTTGACCCATTCTTTGAATGAGCAGTTGGCGCAATTGGGACTAGTGGCGACGTTTCAGTTGAATGAAGTGAGCTATTTAACTCGTGCTCAGATTCGGATGAAATATCATTACCGCTGTCAGTATTGTGGTCGCCGTGGTGATAGTATCGATCACATGGATCCCGTTTCGCGCTCACATAATAATACGCTCGCAAATTTGACGCTGGCGTGTCATGAGTGTAATCGTACCAAGGGCAATATGCCATATGTATTTTTTTGCCGGCTGAATGCCAAATTGGCACCCATTAATCAGCAGCTAGTCGCTTATGAACAGACCTTGACCGCTTTGAAAAGTAAGTTGCAAGCACAACACCAGGCGTTAGCAGCTGAGGTTCATTTACATGGTGTGATCCAAAGCCCCGGTTTAAACCAACAACGGCAAGTGAATAAACAATTGCAAGATGTCCTTGATAGCTTGCAAAGTGACTATGAAGTCTTATGTCAGCAGCGCCGTGATTATCTGGTGACGAGTTGGCAACTTGCGCAAGCACAACAACGCGGCGACATTATCTGAAACAAGCAAAAAGCCTACTAAGGGATGCGTGGACACCTTAGTAGGCTTTTTGTTAATCATTATTAGCCTAGAATGTGACAATAACTTAGCACAACACCTAGGACGAGCACGAAGAGGATGACTTTAGTAGCCGTTACATGCTTCTTGCCGAGCAACCAGTATACGAGTGCCACCAATAAGGCTGGCACAAGTGAAGGCATAATTTGATTTAGGACAGTTTGTAAATGCAGAGTGACCTTACCTGCTTGGAAAACGAACGGAACATGGGCAGTAATCACGGTTGGAATGAGGGCACCAACCACCGTTAGCCCTAAGAGAATAGCTGAATCAGTGACGAGGTTTAACTTCCCTTCAGCTGAGTCTAGTAATTTTTGGCCTTGATAAAAGCCTAATGGTAAAATGGCAAACCGCAAAACGAAGATAATTAAGTTGACCAGCAGCCAAAGAATAGCGCCAATTGGACTTCCTTTGAGCCCCATATAAGCCCCAATTGAGCCAAAAATGGTTGGAATAATGACCCCGAAAATCGTGTCGCCCACACTGGCTAGTGGTCCCATTAGTCCGGTTTTGATTCCGGCTACCGTATCCTTAGCCGCATAGCCTTTACGATTTTCAATTGCCAAATCCATCCCAATGATGAAGGGACCAGTGAAGGCATTTGTGTTAAAGAATTGATTGTGCATCTGCATCATTTCAACCAGTTCATCATCTTGTGGGTAAAAGCGTCGTAGAAATGGTAGCACAGTGTAGAAATAACCCGGTGCCATCATTTTTTCGTAATTCCAAGACAATTGGCTGGCCCAGAGCCAACGCCAGTTAGCTCGGAAGAGATCATGTTTGGTTAAAGGCGTATTTTCATTAGTTTTCATATTCACCGGCCTCATTTTCATATTCAGTGTTATGACTGTTACTGGTTTGGCTTTGTGTTTGCTTACGTTGATAATTTAGCAATGCTAATGCTAGACCCAAGAGTGCTACCCCTAGCATTGGTAGTTTGAGATAAGCCGCGGCAATGAAGCCGATTAGTAAGTAGGAAAAATATTTTTTAGTCGGCAAGTAACGCAATAAAATAGCAATCCCGACTACAGGTAAAATACCACCAGACACTTTTAACCCATTGGTTAGCCAAGTTGGGACGGTGGCTAGCACATTTTTGATCATCCGATTACCGACAATCAGGAGGACAAACACGGGAAGCCCCCGTGAGATGCCCCAGGTAAATAAACCTAGGTAAGCATTGCGCCCAGCTGCCTGAGGTTTGTTTTGGGTGATAAAGCGATCAATTCGTTTTTGGAAAATAGTATTCGTAAACCGTGCTAAGACATCGAGTTGGACCATCAAGAGGCCAACTGGCACTGCTAAGCCAATCGCAAATTGCGTGCCTTTATTGGCTCCTACGGCATAAACCGTGCCAATAATGGCGCCCGTTAAAAAGTCGGGCATGCTCGCACCACCATAAGTACTAACACCTAGCACCATTAGTTGTAGGGTCGCACCGACAATTAAGCCAGTTTGGAGATTTCCCATAATGAGACCACTAATCATCCCAATGCAGAGCGGATTACTAATCCAGCAAACAGTTAGCTGATCAATAATCATCCAAAAAGCGAGTGCCGATAATAAAATAATTTGCCACCAAGTAGTCATCTGATCAATCCTCTATTTCTAAGCTTTTAACAGCGGCATAAAGTCGACTGCTGGTTCAGCTGGAACCATTTGATGATATAGCTTTAAGCCGTGCTGGGCGAGTGCCTCAAAGTCAGCGATGTCATGCGGTGTCACGGCCACACTCTTTGCAACTTGTTTTGAGCCCGGTTTAGTCGACATGTTACCGACATTAATTGCAGGTAGTGTGACTTGCAGGTCGGTTAGCTCTTTCAAGATAGCCGGCCCCTTAACCAGTAACAAGACGCGTTGTCCATCATACTGATGGTTTTTGATACGCTTGGCAGCGCCTTTGCTGGTTAATATGCTCAAATGGACACTGGCCGGACAGGCCATTTTAAGGGCCGTCTTTTGGGTGCTGCTCTTAACCACTTGATTGTCTATCACCATCAGCCGAGTTAATTGTAGGCGGTTAGTCCACATCGTGGCCACTTGACCATGAATGAGACGCTCATCAATGCGGACATTGAAGCTTCCGCCTTTAGCAGCTACTTTATTAATTGGCTGTGGGGC
Source organism: Lactobacillus sp. UBA5804 (assembly GCA_002418055.1). GTDB lineage: Bacteria > Bacillota > Bacilli > Lactobacillales > Lactobacillaceae > Lactobacillus. The sequence goes on from DIDI01000047.1 coordinate 15,054, forward strand.
TATGGCTGTTTTGGCAGTAGCCTTAGTGGTTAATAGTCCACTACTTGTAGCTACTTCCCGATAAGCCTGCTCAGGAGCTGTTCCCGTGGCAATGCTTAAGAGCAAAGAAAAAGATAAGCCGGTATAAATGGCAACGCTAGGATGGTTAGCCTGAAACCGCAGGCCAGTATTGGCTGGGGTGCCACCCTTAAAGTCAACGATAATAGTTGGCAAGCTATTGAAACTAGTAGCCACACGTTCAATTTCGCTAAGCAAGTCATTCTGGTTCATCGTTTGTTTAAAAGCGATGGTCTTTACATCTGGTAGTGGGCCGACAATCATTTGGCAGCTGGCGAGGGTTGCTGCTGCATAGTCGCCATGACTGATTAATAGTAGATTTGGCATCCTGTTTCCTCCTATCTGGTTCAATTGGTAATTATATACCAATTAGATTATAAAGCATATACCAATTCTGAAATAATGCAATGTAAGCACTAACAACAGCTAAATCACTGATAAAAGATATATACCAATATTTATAGACCAATAATAACAACATCATAAAAAAATAAGTAGGGGATTTCCCTACTTATTTTTGCTGGTTAGGCGTTAAAGTGACGTAAGAACTTTCGAGTTGCTTCGAGCTTGGGGTGCTCTAGCATAACTGCTGGTGTTCCTGCTTCAGCTACGACCCCTCCCGAGATAAAGGCAATTTGATCGGAAACTTCTTTCGCAAAGGTGAGCTCATGAGTAACGATAATCATGGTAAGCCCGGTAGCTGCAAGTTTCTTCATCACAGTTAGCACCTCATTGACCATTTCTGGATCAAGGGCACTCGTTGGTTCATCGAATAGGAGCAACTCGGGATCCATTGAGATCGCGCGGGCAATGGCTACCCGCTGCTGCTGACCACCAGATAATTGATTGGGTTTGGCATCAAGATAGGGTGACATCCCAACTAGCTTTAGGTTGGCGCGGGCAGTGGCCTTTGCCTCTTCTGGCGATTTTTTGAGCACTAATTCTGGCCCAATCGTACAATTTTCTAAGACGTTTTTATTAATGAAGAGGTTGAACTGCTGAAAAACCATGCCTACTTTGGCCCGATAGCGGTTAAGCTGGTAGCCCGGATCTAGGATGTTCTCACCATGGAAGCAAATTTTTCCAGCAGTGGGTTTTTCTAACAAGTTAATACAGCGTAGAGTAGTTGATTTACCGCCACCTGAAGGGCCAATAATCGTCATAATTTCGCCTTGCTGGATATCAAATGAAATATCTTTCAGGACCTGGTGTTGACCAAATTGCTTTTGTAAGTGCTGTAAACTTAAAATTGGCTTAGTTTTTGTCATCGTGCTGAATCTCACTTTCCATAAGTCCAACCTGTAACTGATTTCCCATCAAATCATAATTCTTAGGCCCCGCTAATCTACGCTCGATTAGGTTAAAGATTCGCGTGATGCTGAAGGTAAGAATGAGATAAATGACCGAAATAATAAAGTAAGTTGGGAAAAATTCAAAGGTCTGACTGGCCACGGTCGTACCGACGAAGAACAATTCAGAGACAGAGATGATACTCAGCACTGAGGTGTCCTTGATATTGACGATAAATTCGTTGGTAATCGAAGGTAAACAGTTGCGAATCGCTTGCGGTAAAATAATGTGCCACATTTTTTGGCTATGTGACATCCCGATAGCGCTGGCAGCTTCGAATTGTCCCTGAGGGGTTGCAGTAATCCCCCCACGAATGACTTCTGCCAAGTAAGCACCAGTGTTAATTGAAACAATTAACAGTGCAGCGACAGTCCGATTAAGATTGATATGCCACAACTGGGCAATTCCGTAATAGATTACGGCGGCTTGGACCATCATTGGTGTTCCCCGGAAGATTTCGACGTAGACGGATAAGAGCCACTTGACGATTCTTAATAAAATACGCTTGCTTCGCGTGGTTGGCGTGGGGATCGTGCGCACAATCCCCACTAGTAATCCGATAACGAAACCAACAATCGTCCCAACGAGGGCGAGTAGTAAGGTCATACCAACCCCGCTTAAAATCATGCCACCATATTGGTTCATAATCTTGACGAACAGGTTCTCATGTTTTTCTTGCTTGGTTTGTGAGTCACCAGCGCGCGGTTGTTGTCTTACAGCTGCGTTCATGAGGGCCACGCGTTTAGCAGCTGAAATGGTGGCTAAAATACGGTTGGTCTGACGCAGCAGCGTAGTATTGCGCTTCTTTACCCCGATTGAAGTGATGGCGTCACTTTTGGCGACCTTAAAGCCCTTCATCCGGCTGAGGTTAATAGCGACAATATTTTTATTAACGCGGTGATAACTCTCGTATTCGATATCTTCAGCTACGTAGCCATCGATGGTGCCAGACTGTAAACTTTGCCGCATGGCAGAGAAGTCAGTCATGGCATTTTCCCGCTTAGCACCACGCAGTTGTTTGATTAAGTCATAGTGTAGTGTTCCTTGTTGCGCGGTTAAACGTGCCCCGCTGAAATCGTTTAGACCTTTTGCAGTTGCAAACTTGCTAGCCTTGTTGACGATAATGACAAAAGTACTTTTCCGGTATGGCTGTGAGAAGTTGATGACCTTACGCCGATCAGCCGTAGGTGACATCCCCGCAATAATTAAATCAATTTTGCCGGAAGTTAAGGCTGGTAGTAGCCCATCCCACTGGGTTTTCTCAACCACTACCCGGCGATGTAAATGACGTCCGATAATTTTGGCAATTTGGACATCGTAGCCATTAGCAAATTGCTTAGAGCCATCGATAGGCGCTGCGCCATGTGCAGCTGTCGTTTGCGTCCAATTGTACGGTGGGTAGTTAGCCTCCATTCCGATTTTTAAAGTTGGTTCATGTTTAGCTGCTTGCACGGACTGAAATTGCCCGAACCCCAGCAATAAACTGCACAGAACTAACAAACTTGCTAAACAAGCAGTGAGTCTTGACTTCATTTTGAAAAACCTCCCATGGTTTTAAATAAAGCCAACACAATAAAAAGCGTATTAAAAAACCCCGTTGTTTCATACAACGAGGCGTTATCATCAATAACGATATCAAAAACTGATACCAGATCATATAGCGCTCCCTGGGGACAGACCAGGACAGTCTACAAGATATGCTCTTGTAGCCCAACAACCTGACTTCACAAAAAATCAGATTATTTCGGCAACGTGCCTTAGATGAATCGTCAAAGTCTTTGTGAACTCTAATTCACCTAGTGCAGGTCGCAACCTCTATTGCATTGGAAAAATATTTAACTGAAATTTAGATTAAATGATTCTTAGCGATTTGTCAAGCCTTAGTGGCAGAATTAATTAAAAACGATGGTGGCTATCGCGGTGGTGCCGCAAAAAGTGAAAGCCGATGGTTAATAGAAAAATGGCTAGGACGAAAAATGCAAATAGGTTATTGGGTAATTCGTAATTCAGTGGTGGCAGTGATACTAACAACTTCAAGGCAATCACGCCAATTAAAATATAGGCCATTGCTTGTAACTCGGGAATAATGACCATTAATTTAATAATCAGCTCGGCGACTCCCCGCATACAGATAATCCCAATCATACCGCCAATAAGGACGACTACCGGATTATCAGAGATGGCTAAGGCTGCCAGTACCGAGTCGATTGAGAAGACAATGTCCATGGCTTCAATCCCAATGACAGTGCGCCAAAAGCGGGATAAGCCCTGATGCTTCTTAGCAGATATCATTTTAGGTGGCTGTTTACTAGCAATTTTTGGGTGACGCTCATCCCAAAAAAATTTAACAGCCAGATAAAATAGATAGGCACTGCCTGCTAATTTAATTTCCCAAAAATTAATGAGATAAGTACCGATGCCGATGACGATAAAGCGAAATAGATAAGCGCCCCATAAGCCATAAATTAAGGACTTGCGTTGGTCACTCTTGCTGGGCAAGACTTGCGTTTGGGCAGCTAATACTACGGCATTGTCAACACTTAATAAGCATTCCATCAGAATAAGTGTCAAGATGATTAGCCAATCTTTTCCGCTGGTGAGGACATTGCCCCAATTTTGTAAACTAAAAAATGGCGCATAAAGTTTTAAAATAAACATGCTGTTCCTTTTCCAAAGTAATTAGGCACTAGAGTTCTTTGAAGACATCTAGTGCGTCGCCAATTAAACTATGAACCCCAGTCGCTGCAATGGCCGTTTTATTAATCGCCCAGACGCTAGCGCCAGGTTGCCGGTATGCTAATAGTTGCGCAAAGGGATAGACCACGAAGCTGGTGCCACAAATGATGACTAAATCACTTTGCTGCATGGCAGCGACTGATTGTTCTAGGACAGTTGAATCAATGCCTTCATTGTAGAGCACGATACCAGGACGTAGAATACCGCCACAGCCTTCATGCTGCCAGCCTTGCTGATAGGTTTTAAAACTAACTTTTTGGTGACATTGACTGCAATAAAGCCGATATAAGTTGCCGTGAAATTCGATCACGTGCGGGTTAGCGGCTTTAGTATCGAGGGTATCAATATTCTGTGTAATTAGCGTACCTTTAGCTCGGCACCAAGCTGCAATTTTTTGGTGAATCAAATTAGGCTGTGCTTCGGGAAAATACATGTTGTGCATGACGAAGTCATAGAAAAATTGTGGCCGGTGGTTTAAGGTATCAGGGCTTAAGATGGTTTCTGGTGGTTCACTGACACCATTGTAAATACCACTTTTTGAGCGGTAATCAGGGATGCCAGAGTGAGTTGAAACGCCTGCACCAGTTAAAAAAACAATGTGATGAGCTGCCACCATAGCAGCTTTAAGGGCTGCAATCTGAGAATTAGTCATTGCGATGTTGCCTCCTAAATAAAACGACTAATTAAATTATAAGCTACTTGTCTGATATAATAGAAGCAGTAAGACATTTAGGGGTGAATAAAATGACCATTGCAAATAGTTTTAATCTTTTAATCGTAATTTTAATGGCTGCTTATGCCACTTACAGCTGGTATTGGCAGGCAAGTCTCGCTTATGCAGCGCGTTATCGCTATTCGTCAATTGTTTGGGCCGTGGTGTTTGTTTGGATTGGCTTTTCTGGTAATTATTTGACAATTGGCGATTCAGGTTTGGCCATTTTTGTGGCCCTATTCATGGTAATTTCGATTGTCGACGGTTTTTCTGGCATTACCAAGACACGGCTAGTCGTATCGGGCTATTTTAAGCGCACAATTCCGATTAAACAAATTCGCCAAGTGACAATTGTCAATGTGCCCAATCGGCGGTGGGCATCGGTTATTTGTATTTTTAAATCCGAGCGTGAACGCCAATATCTCCTGCGTTTCAGTGGCGATTTAGCAGATGTGATTCAGGCATTAAAGGCGCACCTTGGTGATGTTGGCATCGAGGTTCAATCGGCTTAATTTGCTTATAAAATTGGAGAAAGCATACGAGAAAAGGCCTGCAAAGTTTTGAGCCAGCGACTTTGACGCTCAAAATCACTGCTAGTGAGCAAGGTCGAGTGGCTGAGATCATGTTCAAATGTCTCAGCCATTTTTTGATTAAAGTCACCATCATAGAAGATAACATTATCTTCAAAATTTAAGTGGTAAGAGCGATAATCTTGATTTACTGAGCCGACGGTTGCATATTTATCATCAACGAGAATGGTTTTTGCATGTAGAAAACCGCGATTGTAAGTGTAGATTTTAATACCGGATTTTGTTAGCTCATTGGCATACCATTGGGTGGCGCGGTAAATAAATGGATGATCAGGCTTACAAGGAATCATAATGCGTACATCAATTCCTGACTTGGCGATAATTTGCCAAGCGGCAAAGAGCGCGCTGTCTGGGATGAGATAAGGGGTTTGGATATACAGCCGTTTACGTGCTAAGAGCATGAGGCGAATCATGCCGTTACGCATGTCTGAATCGTCTCGGTCTGGGCCATCAAAGACCACTTGCGTGGCGATGGCATTAGTGGGCAAGTCATTTTCATCCAAATCAGGAAATAATTGCGTGTCAAAGGTAATGATTTCGCTGGGATGATGAATTGAAGCGTTCCAATCCATCACGAAGCGTTCTTGCAATAAAAGGGAAGCCGATCCTTGTAGCCGGACTTGTGTGTCACGCCAATAACCAAACTTTTTCTTTTGACCTAAGTATTGGTCCCCAATGTTGAAGCCGCCAGTCCAAGAAGTGCGACCATCGATGACAACAATTTTACGATGCAAATGGTAGTTGATACGATAACGGGTAATGGCATTACGCGAGGTGACAAAAGGCAGCACCTTGCCGCCTGCTTGCCTGAGCTGATTAAACCAGCTCTGACTAGCCCCAAGTGATCCCCATGCATCGTAAAGTAAATGAACTTTAACCCCTGCTTGCGCCTTTTGAATCAATAAATGTAAAATCTGGTTACCAATCGTGTCATTGTAAAAACTATAAAATTCAATGTTGATGGTTGCTTGTGCGAGTGTCAGATCAGCAATTAATTTGCTGAAAAACACCTTGGCATCTGTGACTAGCTCAACTTGGTTATTCTTGGTTAATGGTGAGTCATGGCGATGGTTTAATAGCCGAATTAGGACGCTGGCTGCTTGACTTGTGTCGCGGGGATTACCGGTCTGCGGCGCTTTGGTAATCATCTTTTGGACATTACGGAGCCCGATATGGTGCTGCTTGTTGATGGCAAAAAGATTTTCTTGTGAAATACCACGTCCCAGAAAAGAATAAATAATTAGGCCTAATACTGGAAAAATCAGCAAGACAATTAACCAAGCCCAAGTGGTGGCTACGGAACGTCGGCGGTGAAAGACAATATAACAGGATAAGAAGGCGTTGCTAAGGCCGATAATCCAGATTAGGTTTTTAATCAAAATCATAAGGCTACTCCAATTAACTAAGGCCTATTTAAGCCCCAAAAATTGATCAATAATGTCAATGACAAACGGGTTGTCGTGCATCCAGCTATGATCGGCTGCAGCACCACGGATTTCGACTTCATGATAGGAGTGCGAATAAGGGGCTAGGATGTAGCGAATGCTTTTAGCAGAAACAACCGAAATAAAGCTGTCGGTATTGGTGTTGTCGAGGACGTTGCCGTAGATATTCAACACGGCAATCGCTGGATTAAATCGTTTGCGTCGCAGCAGGAGATAAAGATAGTGCAGATTCATGGCGCTGGGGCGGCCTTTATCAGTTAAGGCATTCACGTTGGGAATATCACCTAAGTAAGTAACGCCATTAAAGGGCCCAGCAATCATGGCACAGCGATGCAAATGCGGAAATTGCCGCTTGCTGGCGACTCGCATTTCCGTGCGAATTAGCGCCGGACAAGCAATTGAGTGGGCCACCCCGTCATAATGGTCAAACCCATATTGCCGCTTTAGTACGGGTAAGAGGCGACTTAAGTAGTAGTCAGTCGCATAAATACCGGCAATTCGCTGCCGAAAAACCACCTGGACGATGGGGTGATGGTCGTTGGTCCAGCACCCAGTTAATTGGCAATGCCCTAGTAAATCAATGGTGACCTTCAGGTAGTCTGATTTCTGTTGGTCGACTAAAGCCTGATGGACCATCACGTTAGTGGTATAATCTCCGCCACGAAAACCGTGAAAGTAGATGACTGGGATTTGGTCAGCTGGCAATGGTCGCTGTGTTTGGGATTGATCGTCGAGTTTTAGCGGGAAGAGTTTCAGTAACTGGCGTGTTGGCGCAAAACTAGCTAACAGCCCTAGACTAATCATGTTACACATGGAAGGCCCACGGGTAAGGCTTTGTTTTCGATTCTTTTCTGCTTCAATCCGATATTTTTTAGAGTTAAAAAACACTTGATCACGCCGCCTTTCTACTGCTAACAATGGACTATAAAGCACATTTTACCATTTTACTTGAATGAGATAGCAAAGAGGATACTATGAAATTTTATGTTGTGAAAAAAGGACGTCAACCTGGTATTTATCGCACTTGGTCTGAAGCTGAAGCGCAAGTTTCCGGCTATTCTGGCGCAGAGTATAAGAGTTTTACCCAGATTAGTGATGCTACGCAGTATCTGAATTGGAATGCTGAAACGCAAGCCGCTGTTTTGGCACCGGGGGAAATGAGCTTACAAGCTGCGGTTGCGAAAATTGAACAAGTGGCGCTTAAACCGGTGCCAGCTTCCAGCAAGCACAGCGCTAAGCCGAAGTCTGCAGTGACGATTTATACTGATGGCGGCACGCGTAATACTGGTAATTACCGTGGTGGCCATGTTCGACCAACGGATAAGGCGGCTTGGGCCTATCTAATTGAGTGGAACCAGCGGCAAGTGTCTGGTGCTGGTGGTGAGTACGGTGCTAGCAACAATAAGATGGAGCAGACCGCGCTGATTGAAGCGTTGAAAAAATTACTCGCACTTGGACTAGCGCAGCAAGAATTGACCTTTGTGCTTGATTCGAAATACGTTTTGAATGCCATCAAGTTAAAGTGGCTAGCAGGCTGGAAAAAGCGAGGTTGGAAACGTAGCACTGGGCCACTAGCGAATGTCGCCCAGTGGCAAGAACTTGATCGTTTGCTAGTCCAATTCCCATACGCTAAATTTGAGTGGACCAAAGGGCATGCTAACAATCGTGGCAATGAATATGTGGATCATAAATTGAATGGCGTCATGGATCGGATGCCAAAAAAACAGCCTTAGGCTGTTTTTTTAGCTTAAGACTGGTTATTTAAATAATTGCGTAAAGAAGTTAACGATGGCATCCCAAATTTTTTGGATAAAGTTACGATTTTCGGTCGTGTTCAAACGGTTGAATAAATTTTTAGCACCGGATTGAATTTGTTTCGTTAGATTTTGCGCTTGGGTCTTAAAGTTATGATTTTTCAAAGCACCAGAATTACGAATTTGAATTAAGAGATTGATAATCTGCTCTTTTTGGTTATTAGTGATGACCTGGGTTAATTTGTTTTGATTAATTTGGTTATTGACGATAGTCGTAATCTGGTCACGTGATACTTGACTACCGGCTTTAGCCATATCAGCTTTGGCTCCGGCAACGGCATTATTTAGTTGAGTATCACTATAACCTTTTTTGTCCTGGTTCGCCTGGGTAATTTGACTCAAGGTGCCCATTTCATTTTGAGCTGCGTTGACCTGCTTTTGGTTTAAGGCGTTGCCGTCTTTAGCGTAAGCTTTATAAATGCCTGCTAATGCGCCGGAACCATCAATTGGCGTGGCACTGGTGATATAGATATTGGCATCGCTAATCCCTGCCGTCAAGGCCGCATTTTTATATTGATTGGCCGTAATCGTGGTGATGTTTTGATTACCATGGTAAGTCAAAATTTGGACATTAATCCCGCTGCCAGTAGCAGTTTTTTGAATCATGGCACTCGACCAGACCCCGGAGTTACTCGTAAAGGTACTACCGGATGGGTTGAGGTATTTCACTAAGTCGTCGCCGGTCACCGTGATGGTATTATAACTGTCGCCATCAAGGTGCTGCGTGAGGGTTGCAACTGTCCCCTTTTGCTGCTGTGTTGTGAGCGAGCGGCCTAAGGTCACGACTGGAGTATTATCCGTGTCTGCCCTAACGGGTGAAAAACTAAGTGCGAGCAAGCCTAATAGTAAACTTCCGAGTGTGATTAATTTTTTCATGATTAAATCCTCCTTGCATTAAATTCATTATACTAGGAAAGAATTCAGCATGGCTAGCTTTAGCTAATTCTTAAACTCTGTTAAAGGGTTAACTGGTGGGAACGTTAGGGTCTGGTCATTTAATGGTATAATAAGAGGCTAATGGGGAGGCAGTTATGTTAAAGAAGCCGTTATTGACAATTATCATGCCAGTTTATAATACCGCGGCCTATTTAGGGCGTGCTTTTGAAGCGCTACTGAAACAAGAAGAAACTAACTTTAAATTGATTGTCGTCGATGATGGTTCAACGGATGCTTCAGTGGCAATCGCTAAAAGCTATCAGTCACGCTTTCCTTATTTTCAATTAATCCAAAAAAAGAATGGTGGGCCATCTGATGCCCGTAACGTGGGCATGCAATACTTGGATACGCCTTATTTCACTTTCCATGATGGGGATGATTGGGTCAGCCAAGGGTATACCGCATTCTTTTTACGGGCTTTTAAAGAACATCCTGATGTGGATTTGGTCTCTTGTGGTTATTGGCTTAGCTATCCCAATAAAGAAGAAAAAGAAGTTGGTCATTTTGAAAATGGCGAAATTACGACGGCTGCATCGTACTTGAAATTAACTGATGTCTTTGGCTCTTCGATGAAGGGATACTGCTGGAATAAAGCTTATAAAACCGCGGTTGTGAAGCGGCATCACCTGACTTTTGATTGCGATATTTCTTTATTGGAAGATCAAATCTTTAATGTCAATTACGTCACGGTTGCTAATGGTGTTTATTATACGCAAAAGCCGTATTACCATTATTGGCAGCGACCAGGTAGTATCATTCACCAGCATAATTTTAAGAAGGTCAAAGATAATTTTCGCGGTAACTATCGCGTCTGGCAACAGATTATTAGTAGCTTGCTCGAAAAACGTCAGGAAGCTACTCAACGGCGGTTGTTACGCAAAAAAATGGCGCAAACATCACGCTTTAGTGAGGAACGCAAATGAAGGAAACAGTAAATGGGGTGTCGCTGTATTACCATAAATTAGGGACGGGTACCCCGCTACTTTTGTTACATGGACATCATTCTGATGGCGGTATGTATGATAAAATTGCCGCTCCGCTATCGCTGTATTATACGGTCTATATTTTAGACATGCGGGGACATGGGTTAAGCGGCGGCGACCGGGCTAAACATTATCAAATCGAGGTACAAGATGTTACCAGTTTCATCAGACATTTACATCTGGAAGGCTGCTACTGTTTCGGTTATGATGCTGGCGGGTTAGTCGCCTTAATGCTTGCAAGTCAAGCACCAACCTTATTTAAAAAGTTGATGGTTGCCGGCGTTTTCGTGAACGGTGCGGGGATTCAGCCGTATCATTATATGACTGAAGGCTTCCAGCGTATTTTCCGTTTGGATCGTGATTCTCGGGTAGAGTTGACTGAAAGCTTCATGTCGCCAGCTGAACTAGGCCGCGTAAGCGTCCCGACACTATGTGTGGTGGGGGAGAATGATTGGGTAAAGGTTGAGCATGTGCGCTGGTACAGCCAGCTTATTCAGCGCGGCCGATTAATTATTATGCCGCGGCAATCACATACCTCATATGCTGATAGAAGTCTTAAGTTGCTCGACTTAATTAAAAGCTTTTGTAAATAACACACTTGATATCAACTCGTCATACTTTTTAGGTATAATACAGCTGTAGGCGTTTTTAAAAGAAGAGGACAGTTATGAATAAGGAAGAGCTCCATAAGTTATTGCATCCCATGAAATTGATTGGCTTAGGTGGCAATCCAGCTTTGAATGATAAAATTGCTGGTATTTTACATGAGCCTTTGATTTCAACGGCGGTTCATCACTTTAGTGATGGCGAAATTCAAGTGAATATTGGTGAAACTGTTCGAGGATGTGATGTCTTCGTTATCCAGACCATTCAAGATCCGGTTAATCAGAGCTTTATGGAATTAGAGATTGTGCTCGATGCGTTACACCGTGCTTCGGCCCATTCGGTGAGTTGTGTTATTCCTTATCTTGCTTATTCTCGTTCTGATACGAAGACCCGCTCGCGTGAACCGATTACAGCCAAATTGATTGCCAATCTGTTGCAATTAACAGGAATTGATCGTCTGCTCACGATTGATTTACATGCTTCACAAATTCAGGGCTTCTATAATATTCCGGTTGACCATTTACATGCGCAACCATTGCTAGCGCAATACTTTTTAGATAATGGGATTGCTACTAAAGATGATGACGTGGTAGTGGTTTCCCCAGACCATGCTGGTGCCAAGTTAGCTCGTAATTTTGGACAATATTTCAATGCGCCAATTGCGATTGTGGATCAGCGCGGGATGCGTTATGACGATCAAGTGCATGATATGATTGGTGACGTTAAAGGCAAGAAATGTATTATTGTGGATGATTTAGTTGATACTGGTTCTCGGATTGCTTCTTCGACGAAATCCGTGATGGCTGCGGGTGCAACTAAGGTGTATGTTGCTATTACCCATGCGTTACTTTCTCAAAATGCCGTTGATCGTCTAAACGGGTTACCAATTGAGCAAATTGTGGTGACGGATACGATTCGTCACAGCCATTATCCAGATCGGATGGTCCGTATTTCGGTTGATCAGTTATTAGCTCGAGGCATTGATTATGTTTATAATGACCGGTCGATCCATAAGATTTTTGATGAACAAAATCGTTTGATCTAAAANNAAATCCCCCAAGTTAAAATAACCCCCTCAGTCAGAGGGAGTTATTTTTTTAGCAACTACCATTTAGTAGTATGTTTTAGATTATCAATCTTGTATAATTAAAGTATATCTTATCAATTCAGGGGGAATGAGAATTGGCAAGACGTAAAAATATGAAACGAAGGAGAGTAATTCTTTTTAATACATTTAAGCTAATCCGGCAGTATGGGGCAAATAATGTGAGCTTACAAAGAATTGCTGAAGAGTCAAAGATTTCTAAATCACTTTTACAATCTTATTATCCGCATAAAGCCAATTTGGTGAGTGAGATTGCATATCAGTTATTAACCACTTTGAGCCACTATCTTGAAACAGCCGCTGGGGGAAGCGGGGATGTTCGAAGTAACCCATATGCGTTAACCAAAGCATACCTTTACTTGATTGTCACTTTAGGAATGACCGATAATGGCTTAAACCGCCTCATTGCAGAAATGTTTAGGAATAATAAGAGCCTTGATGCTTGGGGAGCGATCCTGGGAACATGGATTTATGATCAACATGTATTTGACTGTCGTAAGGTCAATGCAGAACAGTTACGACTAGGTATTTCTTTTGTTACTGCTGGGGTCGGTAGGCTTTACTACGATCGCTCGCAGGTACCAATGGATGCCGAAGCAATCGCGGAAGCGGCTACGAAAAGCCTGATGTTTAGTTTTATTAAAATTCCAACCAGAGAAATTAAGCAGGCGATGACCGCTGGTCATACGATTATTACGAAGCTTGATATGAAGGCTGTTTGTGCAGATATTGATACGGCATTTGACGAAGCGCGTGATCCAGTAATGAAAGTGTAATAATGAATGGCTGAAGTTACGAGAGCAAGTTTGCAACGAATCACTGAGGAGCAAGGCAAACAATATAAACGTTTGCTCGCTTTTGTGATTTTCTTAGGAATATCGCTGGCAATGATCACGGTTACTTTTTTGAATCCTACCTTTATGAAAGGACAGATGAGGCAGAGTAATAATCAAGCCATTGTCGTCAAAGAGGTTGATTTGCACTTTAATCAGCTCGCCACTTTGGTGGGGGCTGATTCAGAGGCAAATGCTAATTTGCTGACCAGTCGTGAGGCATTACCGATTGCCGATTATATTGTGGACTATACTTTGGGCGTGCACTTATTTCGCACCAATAGTAATGAATTAGCGCACCAAATTTATGGTGCCATTAAGCAAAATATTGATGATGATTCTGCGTCTGATGCCCAAGATATTCGCGATGGTCTCAAGAAGGAGCCAGACTTGGCTTTGGCTAAGGTCACCACGGCGTTTAACTTGAGCTTGGCAGTACTAGGTGCGAATTTGGTCAATGTTCTACTGATTATTAATGTGGTCATCGTCGTGATTACGGTGATTATGCTGGTGTCATTAATTCAGGATTTGCGTGGCCGGTTAGGATGGCGCCAACTGATTCATGAAGTGACGGCGGGTGTCATGTGGGCCGGCTTTTGGATGATTCTATTGTTCGGCTTTTTGGCGATTTTACCGATTTTTGTGACGGCTCAGACACTGAGCTTGACGGGTATCGGTTATTTGCTGGAACTCGCCAGTTCCACCTTTCTAGATTATGTCATTGTAGGGGTGGTACTCTATATTGTAGCGGCAATCCCATGGCAAGCGACATCACCTAAGTGATGTTGGCTGGCTAAACCAGTTGAGTGAATCAACTGGTTTTTTGCTAGCTTTCAAAAAAAGATTAAAATTCGTATGATTTAGGCCTGAGTTATTCAATACTGCCCTCTAAATGCGTATAATGAAGTTTTGATAGTGAAGTATTAGAGGTAATAAAGATGACAAAGAAAACGCGTGTAGGGTTAATTTTTGGTGGTAATTCTTCTGAATATGAAGTTTCCATCGTCTCCGGCGGCAATATTTATGACGCTATTGATAAAGATAAATTTGAAGTACATCCAATTTGGATTACGAACGAAGGCTATATTGCCAGTGAAGCCGATTCTTTTAAGGTGTTACAGGATCCAACTTATCAAGTTAAGAATCCCAAAAAAGTTGCTAATTTAGCTAATTTAACAGAGCTTGCTAATCGCCCAGAAATTGATATTTTCTTCCCAATTGTTCATGGTAATTTGGGCGAAGATGGGGTCTTGCAAGGCTTGTTCCGGTTATTAAACAAACCGTTTGTTGGCGATGACGTGCTTGCTGCAGCCGTGACTATGGACAAGGAAATGACCAAGATTTTAGCATCCCGAGTTGGTGTCCCGGTTTCTAAATGGGTTGCTATTAAACGACGTGAATACAATGATGCTGGGAATGTCAAATTAGATTATGCGCAGGTGAGTGCTGAGCTTGGCACGAGCGATTTATTTGTTAAACCTTCTAATCAAGGTTCATCGGTTGGTATCAGTCATGTCCAACACGCCGCCGATTATGCGCCAGCACTTGCTGAAGCATTTAAGTTTGACGATAAGGTACTGGTCGAAGAGGCCATTGATGGGACTGAAGTCGAAACGGCCGTGTTAGGCAATGATGACCCACAAGTTTCTGGTGTTGGCCAGATTATTAATCAAAAGGGTACATGGTATTCTTATGATAATAAGTATGCTGGTAATTCGACAACGACCCTGCAGATTCCCGCTGATTTACCTGTAAGCGTCGTTGAAACCGTTCGTGAGCAAGCCTTAAAGGTCTACCAAGTGACTGAGTGTAGCGGCTTGTCGCGGATTGATTCCATGCTGCGGACGAGCGATCATAAGGTAATCTTTAACGAATTGAATGCATTGCCTGGTTTCACGAATATTAGCATGTATCCTAAGTTGTTTGAAGAAGCTGGTATCAGCTATTCTGATTTAATTACCAAATTATTAACGTATGGACAAGCTCGGTTTGACCACAAGGCCACTTTATTGCATAAGCACGACTAGAGGAATGTCATGAGTGGAAAGAAAGAATTTGAAACGCTGGCTGCGGCTGCTACGGTCGCAAAACAATTAAAACTAAGTAGTGGCACTTTAAGACGCTATTCTTTAATTGTTGAAAAAGTAACGAGGAATCCGCATTATTATGCGCGTACAAAGCAGAAGTCACGTTTATATCGCAAGACCGATATTGCAGATTTACAAGCAATGCGCGCGTTGACACAAAATCAAGCGTTAACTTTAGAGGAATCTGCGCGCCAAATTTTTTCTATCAGTGAGAAATCAGTTCAAGCTAGTCAGTCGCCACTAGTAGCTGACGATCAAATGTTAACGCTCTTAACAGCACTCAAAACGACTTTAACCAGCCAAACGGCTGAGATGGCACGGCTGGAAGCCAAAATGGCTAAGCTTGAAGCGCAGAATAAGCAATTACTGGCTTTACAACTGCCGGCAGCTAAAACTAGTACGCTACCGGATATTTCCGAACTGGTTAAACCTGAGTCAGCTCATGCTAAAATTACGGCCACGAAACGGGCTGAAATAGTGGCCGATATGCATAAGTCGGATCAAGAAGTCCATGCTGAGATGCTCGCAAAAGCTCAAAAAAACAGTGAGCGCCATCCGAACATGGGACGGACGTTGGCCGATATGCAATTGCCGAAGACCAAGCATTGGTGGCAAAGGTTTATAAATATTTAAAATTTCAGAAGACGGTTAGCATTAGGCCGTCTTTTGTTTTACGCTAACAGCAGTGATCATAATAGTTTGAGGAGAGCCATGAAGAAAAAGTATCTGATAGCGATAATCATCTTATTGATTGGTAGTGGGTTGACGCTAGCCACGTATTTTGCGACGCACATTTATCAACGTGATTCGGTGGCTTTAATTACTGATTATCAGATTAAGGATACTTTTGTGCAGCGCGATAAGGATGTTTATGGCAATATTGATCAGACACGGCGCCAAACACTTCACCTCACGATTCTGTCTGGTCCTCAGCGTGGCAAAAAATATGTGACGAGCAATGTTTATTATCCATCGCAGCTGGTTAGTCAGAAATATCGGCCGCGCCAGCGAATTTTTGTGGATATTAAGAAAAATCAGCCGGCTATTGTGAATCCTAAACGGGATTGGGTATTGGTTGTAGTGCTTACCTTGACTTTAGCGTTAATGGTGGCGGTTACTGGGAAAAAGGCGATTCCCTTAATTTGTTCACTGATTTTGAGCTGGGTAATTTTTTATGGGGTCATCTTGGCTGACGTTAAGCTCAATGGGACCTCAATGTTTCTCTTATTTGCTAGTGCTAATATCATTTTCTCATTTGTCAGTTTGGCGATTGTGCAAGGTGTTAATCAGAAGATGCTAGTCACCTGGGTCGCGACACTTCTGGGGGTGTTTATTAGTTTTGGCATTTGTTATGCCGTGATGAAACTGACAGGTGAGACTGAGATGCGGTATGAAACTGGTGACTATGCGACGCAGGATCCCCGTGGTATCTTTATGGCACAAGCACTCTTGGGGATTTTGGGCGCCGTGATGGATGAAGCCACCGATATTGTCTCAAGTCTTCATGAACTGGTTAAAACGACGCCTGATATTACGCCACTAACCTTGATGAAAAGTGGCCGCGCGATGGGACAAGAAATTATGGGGCCACTGATTAACGTGCTCGTCTTAATCTTTATTTCAGGGGCTTTACCAGAAACTATTCTATATTTGCGGGATAATAATACGCTCGCCGCCGCCTTTGGTTTTACCTTGTCGCTCGGTGCAACGCAAAGTGTGATTGCTGCTATTGGGATAGTCTTGACCGTCATTTTTGCGACGGGCTGTAGTCTGTGGTTTTTGCGAGTAAGAAAGCAGGGTGATTTAGTGTGAGTACGTTAACAGCACTAATTGTCGTCTTGGCAATTTTGATGACCATCGTCGGTGGTGAAGCTGGGATTCGTAGCTTTTTCAGCGTCTTGATTAATACGCTGCTACTGATTTTGGTGGCATTATTAATTTCATGGGGAATTAACATTGAATTATTAATTTTGATTTTTATTCCATTGAAATTAGTCACCATTATTTTCTTAGGAACCCATAATGGACGAGTTGCTAAAAATTCCTTTGTGGCTGCCTTAATCGTTTCCGTTACAGTAAGTGTGCTCATCTTGGTGGTGCAGTACTTTGCGCAAGCTGCTGGGCTTGGTCCAGAAGCCGGTGAAGTGTTAGTCGGGCTATCTCAAATGCCAGGACTTAGTTATCCGATGATTGCCGTAGCGGTAGCGATGTTCTCATCACTAGGGGCGATTGCCGAGGCCGCGGTTGCCATGTCATCAGGCTTATTAGCCTTAAAGCGGGCACAACCTGATATCTCAGCGGCCGCTTTGAAGCACAGCGGTAACCGGATTGGGACTGATGTGATTGGCACAGCACTCAATACCATTTTATTTGGGATGTTTGGGAGTTTTTTAAGTTTATTTCTCTGGTATTTCCGGCTTAATTATAGTATTGGCCAAGTTTTGAATGAAAAATTATTTGTGAATGAAGCCTTGATTATCATGTATTCACTAATTGGCGTATTATTGACAGTGCCACTTACGACTGTACTGTTGGTTGAGGGCATCACGAAAACTGAGGTTAAGAATGAAAAGTGAAGAGTTAACGTTAACTAATTTTAATGGCCGCGCCTTTCGTCTGCGGACTTATTGTGCTGAAGTCAATCCCAATTTAATCGCGCCGCAGCGTCCCTTGATCATTGTGGTCCCGGGTGGTAGTTTTAACCACTTGGCACAGCGTGAAGGTGAACCAGTTGCCTTGGCCTACCTGAGCCATGGCTATAACGCGGCCGTGATGGACTATAATCTGGTGCAAGATCCGGGAAATATTTATCCCGATGCTGCCTTGGATTTGCTGACAACGGTGCGGTATTTTAGACAACATGCGTCGGCATACCAACTTGATCCGCAACAGATTGTAACGGCTGGTTTTTCAGCTGGTGGACACGTGGTATCCGCGGCTAATATTCTGGCTGATATGCCTAAATTAGCTAAGCGTTTTGGTTATGTGGACAATCAAGTGCGTCCCAATGCAACCATTTTGGGCTACCCACTGATTAATATTGAAAAGGTTGGTTTTACCATTCCTGAAGATCAAAAGGGCAAGTATCCAGCTGAGGTAGAATTACTTGATACTGCTAAGGGGGTTACTTCGCAGCATCCAGTAACGTTTCTATTCCAGGCGTGGGACGATCCAATTGTCCTCATTACCAATTCTCTGGAATATTTGGCTGCCTTGCAGGCTAAACAGGTTTCGTGTGAGGCGCACCTCTTTGCTCATGGTGGTCACGGCTTTTCTTTAGCGCGGCCAGAGCTTGTCACTGAGGGCCGTGCTTGGCAGAATAATCCACATGCATCACATTGGTTCAAGTTAAGTTTAGAATGGTTAGATCAGCAATTAGGTCATTAAGTCATCAAAAAAGCACGTGCATATTAAATGCGCGTGCTTTTTAATAAGGTTAATGTTGTGCTTTGAAAATCATCAGTTCTTGTCCAGAGACGCAGCTCCCTACGGCCTTAAAGACGGTCAGCTGAATGGCTTTAGCAGTGACGTTACGTAAGCCAATCACCTTATTCTTATTATCCGCTTTCCATGAAATGCGGTCGCCATAAGGCGTGAAGTGGCTACCATCTTGCGAGCTGGCGAGTTGAACGCTAAGTGGATCGCCGGTACTATCAATTGCCCGCGGGACAAAGACAATCCGGCTGAGTTCTGTAAGTTCTTCAAAGGTAAAAGTTAGGACCAATGGTGCTGCTTCACTAACGCCAGTGGCAGTTTGCCATTCGCTGGCAAGTTTTAAGTCGGTCAGATAGGCCAACGGATGGTCGGGGGCACTTGACAAGTTGCTATCAACGTGCAGATGCCGCATGGCATAATCCAGTTGTCGCGGTTTTGTGACCGCACCGAATGGGTCGGACCATTCCGAAACTTTATTGCCCGCAAGATAACGTAAACGGAAGAGATAACGGGTATGTGGTGCTAGTTCATGGAAAGTAAAATGATTTCCCTGTAGCCCAACGTATAAAATGCCATTTACTTCAATTTGGACTTCATTGGTGATGGTTGGCCAAGACACCGTAATCGAGTGAGCACTTGTTTTCTCCCCTAGAATAGTCGGTTGCTTTGGCGAACGCAATAAAGCATCGGTAATCGCATGAGCAACTCGGTTACCACCATAGTTAAAGTTGCGAATGGTTAATTCGAGTTTCGTCTGTGCAATATCCCGAGGGGTTAGTTTGATTTGTAGGGCTTGCTGGCGTGGCGGTTGGTAACCGTCGAATTCTGGTAGCCAGCTGTAGTGTGTATTGTAGAAGAAACCTTCTTTGGCATGTGCGAAGGTTTCGACCGTCCCATACTCTTGGAGTTTAATAATGCGATCATTAATTTTAAGTTGTACACCATCAGGGTAATGGTCGGTTAACAGATTTAAAGTGGTGCCAGCTTGGGTGACCATTCCGGGATAACTGCCAATCGTGGGTGCGATTTTAATGGTTAAGGTGCTGTCAACTAAACTGCTGCTCAGATGGGTGCTAGCGTAATGGTGGGCATGACGATCATCATCTTCATAGCTGTCATAATGACTCTGACCTTGAGGATAGATGACGTATTGTCGTTTCCCTAGGTCAAAGATTGCACCGCCACGGACGAAGACGGGGAGATGCCACAGTGGGTAAGAACGGTTGTTGTAGACTCGGCCACCAACGAGTGGTTCTCCCGTGAAGAGATCAATCCAGAGCGTACGATGATCCGGTAGGTACAACTTATCTTTTTTAGAATGACCGTTTGCATCTTCACGACCGCTGTAGATAGGAGCAACGAGCAAATTTGGTCCTAATAAATATTCAGTCCCAACTTGGGTCGTGTAGTTAAGCTGTTCATGTGGAAATTCCCAAAATAATGGTCGCATCACTGGTTGGCCAGCTTGAGTGGCATGTATTAACGTGTACAGATAAGCCGCTAACTTGGTACGTAGAGCCAGATAAGCGCGATTAATTGCAGTCATTTTAGCGTTGTAGACGAACGGCGTCTTACTATAACGGCCTTGGTCATTGATAAAGCAGAGAATGGGGCTGAGCGCTTTCCATTCAAAATCCCGAATCGCCATTTGGGCGTTGCCACCACCCGCACCGCCATCGACCGTCATACCGACGAGGGGCTGTCCCGATAAACTTGAACCTAGGATACCAGCAACTTGAACGGGAATATTGTGCCAGTCGCCACCGGCCGCATTAACCAGCAGAACTAGCTGATTTTGATTGCCGATAAAGCCTTGATCACTGAGCATAAACTGCCGCGCAGAAGTTTGATTAGCAGCGAGGGTGTTGTTAATTTGTTTTATGGTGGCTGAAGTTGGTGAACTGGTCAGTACAAAGTGAATGCTAGCTGCCAATTTTTGCGGGCTAGCAGCTGACCATAAGCCCAGAGCTAATTCGTGAGTTTCAGCATAATCGGCTAAGGTCGCTAGGCTTTGCGGGTCAACTGGGGCTTGCCCATAGTTGGGAATGAGCCAACCTAGGGGAAAACCGTGGCGCAGATAACGATCAATCATGGCGCGTGCGGAGAACTGAAACGTTTCTTCGCCGTTGAGTGAGGCCTTGCCAGCGGCTTGGTTAGGATTGCTCGTGCGCAAATAATAATGTCCGTCTTCGAACAAATCTGCTTGTCGTTCTTTGGCCAGCGCCGGTTGCCATAAGGTAGTTAAAAAATTACCAATGTGCCCCAGCTTTAAGCAGGCCTTGGGCAAGCGGCATGGCTTGCCAGTTAGGCGATAATATTTGCTGAGCAAGTCTTGAGGAGAGTCAGCTAACAAGTAATAATTATCGAAACTAGCACTTTGGTGCATAAGGGCACTAACGGTTGGATTGGTTTTACCAAAGTCATAACAACCAGGTGCATTAGTGCGCCGCAGTTCAGCAAAGCCGGCATTCGACCAGAAGAATGGCACTTGGGTAATCACGCCATCTTCACCAGTTAGGTGGTCGCGTTTAATGATGACCTTTTGTCCCTTATGACTGAAATGTCCGTTTTGAAAACCGGCACCATAGTAAAATTCATTAGGAGCTTGTTTAATGAATTCCCAGCTTTGGTCGGCCCCTAGTTCTAAGGGACTAGCTTGGGCAAAACGCGTCCGGTGTAGCGCCTCATCAAAAATCGAGAGTAAGGCCGTTTTTTGCTGAAAAATGAGCTGATAATGACTGGACTTGATGATTAGGGCTTCACTGGTGGCTTTGGCTTGCGACGCTTCAAATAAGTCGGTATCTGCTATTAATGGGTCGGGGGTGGTTTCAGCTGGAAATTGTCCCGTTGGATCTAAATAGTAGCGGAAAATGCCATCAGCCAGGATATAGAGCCGTGCGATTTCACCTGTGCGGTAATGCAGTTCATAATAATGTTCACATTTATTGGCTCCCGTCAGTGAACCAAGTTGGTGTTTATCCATTTGCGTCTCTTGTGTCATAATTCTTTCTTCCTAATCGTCATCTTTCCTTTATTATAACGAAAAACTAAACTAAAATATAAGTATCTGACAGGCATTCAGTCTTTTTTTAAAAAAGGGTTGAGGCTGGATCAAAAGTCCGCAAAATAGAAAGTAGACTGGTACCAATGACATATTATCTGCATGCCGATAAATTTTTTTTAGAGAATCAAACTGAATGGGGCGGTTTTCTAGAGGTGACGAGCGACGGTCATTTTGGTCGTTATTTGTCTGAGCAGGATCGTCCAACGAGTAAGATTATCGATTATTCAGGAAAATGGATTGCTCCGGGATTGGTGGATACGCATATTCATGGCTTGTTAGCCGAGGATGTGATGAAACTAAATTGGGCCGGGATTGATCGTATTTCGCAAGGTTTATTGCAAGCCGGGGTCACTTCTTGGCTACCGACAACCATTACTGCCGACCGTGAGGCTTTGACGCAGGTCTGTGAACTGATTGCGGCTCATCAAGGCCGCGAATCTGGAGCAAAAATTCAAGGGATTCACTTTGAAGGTCCCTTCTTTACGCCGGAGCATGCGGGTGCTGAAAACCGCAAATATATGACTGATCCTGATTTAGTGCAATTTAAGCGCTGGTTTGATGCGAGTCATGGCTTACTACGGAAAATTTCGCTAGCACCAGAACGCGCAGGTTCAGCTGACTTCATTCGAGCTGCTGCTAACATGGGCGTCGTTGTTTCATTAGGACACTCCAGTGCGAGCTATGATCAAGCAATGGCGGGCGTTGAGGCTGGGGCCACGATGTTTACCCATACTTATAATGGGATGCCACCGTTATCGCACCATGAACCCACGATTACCAATGCGGCTTTTGCTGCTCGCTTGGTTACGGATGAACTGATTTGTGATGGCCATCATGTTTCACAATCAGCAATCCGGGCGTTAATTCAGGCCAAAGGCTGCGAACATATCTGTCTGATTACGGACTGTATGGAAGCAGGGATGATGCCGGATGGGGATTATATCCTAGGTGAGTTACCGGTTTATGTCAAAGATGGCATGGCGCGACTGAAACAAGGCGATAATTTAGCCGGCTCGGTCTTACTGTTGAAGGATGCAGTGAAGCACCTTGTTGACTGGGAAATTGTGCGCGCAGAGGATGCGATTATGATGGCGTCCTATGTGCCAGCTAAGAGTATTAATCGGCTGGCGCAATGCGGTTCAATTAAACCAGATAAAGCTGCCGACTTCTTGGTGCTAAACCCTGATTTAACCTTGGCCGAAACTTATTTAGATGGGGTTTCACGTTATCGAGCTAAATAATTCGTTAAATGGCTTAAAGAGCAAGTGTTCAGGCGATGGATGCTTGCTTTTTAGTACCATTGGGCTAAATCCTTAA
>DIDI01000050.1 GCA_002418055.1 Lactobacillus sp. UBA5804
GAGTAAGTGTCTTGGCCGTTTAGCAGATGCGTTTGGTTGCTTTTCTGTTTGTGTTTGTTGATCCATCACTTGAACCTCCCTTGATTGCTAATTCTAGTTTACCGGTTAACTGTGACGATTGTTTGACTATTTTATGTCGAAATAGTGGTTATTTCTTAATTTTTTACTTTAATAAGCGCTGATAGCTTATAAATGAATCATTTTCGTCGGACAATCCGGGTCGGTATCGATTAATTCCACATCAGCTGGTAAATTACCTTGCTGAGCGAGCACTTGTGCGGCAACAGCATGGGCCTTAGCTTTCGTATTATTATGTTGGCTTCGATGTGCTAAAAAAATAAAATGAGTCCGTTCAGAAACGACATCTGCTAAGGCTTCAGCTGCCGCCTGATTAGATAGATGACCATAGTCTGATAGAATTCGATCCTTTAATGGCCATGAATAAGGGCCATTGCGAAGCATCATCGTATCATAATTAAATTCCATGAGATAGGCATCACTGGCCCGAATAATCTGTTCCACTTGCGTAGACACATAACCGGTATCCGTTAAACAGGCTAACCGTTTATGATGACTTGAGAACACATAGTACTGCGGCTCTGAAGCATCATGGCTCGTGGCAAAAGCGGTCACCTGCAGCTCATCAAAAGTGAGAGTCTGCCCTGGTTCAATGACATTCATTTGTTCGGCTGGCAATTTGCCAACTTTATGGCTCCCCAGCAAATACTGCCAAGTCCCGCTATTGGCATAAGCCGCAATTTTAGGATACCGTCGCATCAGAACGCCCAACCCCTTGCTGTGGTCAGAATGATCGTGACTCAGAAAAACCAAATCAATATCTCTAATATCAACATTTACTTCTGCTAACAAGGCCTTAGTTTGTTTACCGGACAGGCCAGAATCCATTAGTACTTTATGTGATCTGGTCATGATTAAGCTACAATTACCCGTCGAGCCACTGGCTAAGACAACCACACGCACCTAATCACTCCCTTCTAATTCTTTTCAACACTATAAGTCGTATTCGCTTGTAAGATTTGTCCATTAAACGCGTTGACTCTTTTAAGGGTAATGTTTTTAGTCTCTTTATTTTCAACCCAGACCAACCAGCTGGGCAATAAAATGACGCTGCCACGAACAACTGTCATTTTGGAATATCCAAGTTTCAAAGCGACAATTTTAGAATTATTAGCCAACTCTTGGTCTGTATACATAGTGCTAACAGCATGCCAGCCACTAATTGTTGATTGCAATTCACGTACCGGCCTAACTGGTCCAATATAGGTCTGCGTATACATCACCAAGCGACCAGAGCGCACAGTGAACGTCAAAACCGCATTATCATCATAAATGCGCCCATAAGTTGAGGTCTGGACGAAGGCATAAGTATCATCACCAGACAAATTAGCTTCATAGGTGAATTGATGACCATAGGCAACATTAGCACTCACATTTTTAAATTTATTGAGACGGGCGACAATTTCACTGGGAGTTTTACCCAGCGTCACGGTCATTTTAGGCGTTGCTGTGAGTGTACTATTCCCTTTTGCATATTCAGCATTCATCGCGGTAAGCGTGCCCACCTTATCAGACAAATAATTGGCTTCTTTAGTGGCCAAATAATAACCGGCATCAATCTTATCGGAAATATTGCGTGGTAGTTCGATACCATCCCCTTGCATCTCGGTACGAATATTAGCATTTGTCTTGGTCGTGGCATCATTAAGGCGGACTGGAGATCGCCAAATTTCAATTCCTAAATACAGATTAATCAATACAAAGACAACAAAAAAGAGCCATTCAATTCGTTTATGATCCAACTAATTCGCCTCCTTCTGCGCATTAGATCCATAGGTCATATTCCAATTTTTCCAACTGGCTAAAGTGCGCCATTGACCATAGACTTTAACAAAATAAGTTGGGACTAAATTAATTAAGTTCGCGTGACTATTATCATTTTGCAAGATAAACCCAACAATAATCTTTTGAATACTATCTCGGCTAATACCACGATTCATCAATGTTTCGACGACTGTTTGCGTCGGCGGCAAGGTTTCGGTACGCCCATCAAAAGGAATTGGAATCTGAAAGTTAGTACTATTAAACTGCACACGGACGGAGTCTGTTAAGAAATTTGTCTTTAACTGGACGTTGCGATCATCAATAAAGACTGGAATGCCTTCAATGTAGTTCGTATAAGTAATGTTGCTACCATCGGCATCGAAGAAGTGCATGTCTTGTTCATTCAAGCCAACACGGTGAACATAGTAGACACTATCACGTAAAACTTGCGTGGGACTGAGCACACTATTCTTTTGATAATGAACATAAACATAGTTACGGTCATTAGTTTCCCGACTCGGGACACGCAAACGATTATAGTAATTCAACGAATAAGTCGTCTGGTTGTCTTTGTTAACTTTGCTGGAAACACTTGCAGTTCCAAGTAAGCGCGAAACGAAATATGAATCAGCCTGGTGTATCACTAAATAACTATAAACTTTTTCACGAACGGCATTTTGATAATAAACAGAATAGCCATCTTTAAAGCGGACAAACCGAATCGGCACCTGGCTATTAGCATTTGCCGCATACTGCCGCAATTTACTAAAATTAACGCCACTAATATTCATTTTATAGATGATATTAGTTTTATCATTGCCAAAATAAAGGATCTTATTTGAAGCAGATAAGAAAATACGATTAAATTCCCGATAACCGCTCCTCATCACCAATTTTTTATCAAAGGTGGTAAACGTTAGCTGGTCTGGGAAAGCCAGTTGTAACAGCCTGGAATCATTTAGGCGACGCTGATAAGCCAAACTATTCGTACTAATCACTCGCGGCAAGGATAATTTAACAGTTTTAAATTCGTTAATAAATTCTAATGACAAATTATGGCGTTCATCATAAAGCTGACGCAGGCGGCCATCTTTAAAACCATATAGACTAGTAGGTGCATACAAATCATACAATGATCGACTAGTCCGGGTAGAAGTTTTTACCGCGGTTGGCTGATTGATCCGATTAAAGCGTTGATCACTGGTCATAATGAAAATCCAGAGCAAGATGGAAAGTAAAATCGCTGCAGTCGTTGCAATATGGAGTAATAAATCGCCATAGTCTTTTTTAAACTTCATCCCAATCCGCCTCCTCAGTCATCGGTTCATATGGTAATGAAATAAAGAAGGTAGAGCCTTTACCTTCTCTACTATCAGCCCAAAGCCGTCCCTGGTGGGCTGCGATAATTTCTTTAGCAATGGCTAAACCCAGACCGGTACCACCTTGAGCACGGGAACGGGCTTTATCAACACGATAAAAACGATCAAAAATTTTATCAAGATCCTTACGCGGAATTCCTAGGCCTTGGTCGGAAATACTTAAAACTACCCGATTCTGATTCTGAACCAAACGGACCGTAATCAAGCCACCATCAGGAGAATATTTAATGGCATTATTGACGATATTATCAATCACTTGCATCATCTTATCTGTATCAATTTCGACCCATAAAGCTTGTGTTCCTAAATCACGCTTGAGTTGATACTTCTTTTTATTCCCTTTTTTCGCATCGGACTTCACAATCATATCGAAGCGATCCAATACATGTGCTAAGAAATCATTTAAATTAACGAGTTCCAAAGACATCTTGGATACACCACGATCCATCCGTGATAGACTCAGCAAGTCGTTAATCATCCGAATCATCCGGTTAGTCTCTTCCTGTGTCACTTCTAGGAACTTAGGCGCAATCTTAGGGTCTTTCCAAGCCCCTTCAATTAAAGCATCGATATAAGCGCTCATGCTCGTTAATGGGGTACGCAACTCATGCGAAACATTCGAGACAAACTGCCGCTGACTATTTTCATTCTTCGTTTGTTCAGTAATATCGTGTAATACACAAACACTCCCAGAAACAAAACCCGTTACCCGTTTAATTAGCGAGAAGGTAGCCCGCAAAATCATCTCATCTGGGGTATTTTCATTAACGGTGATATCGATATCACGCTGACTCGCAATTAAATCCGGTGAGGACGTTTCCTTTTGGGCCATCACTTCCGCAATCGGACGCCCCATAATCTCGCCCTCCTGCACATTAAAGAAGCGTAAAGCCATTTGGTTAACAACGGTCACATTACCATGACGATCAGTTGCCAGCACCCCATCAGTCATATGGGAGAGGACCGAATCAAGCCGGCGCCGTTCACTTTCAGACTCTTCCTGTGACAACTCAATTCGAACCGCTAAAGTATTAAACGCTCGTCCCAATTGGCCTAACTCATCGTTCGAATAAATACGCACTTGGTTAGAATAGTCACCATCGGTAATATGCAATGCCTGAAACTGCATTTCCTCAATTGGCCGGGTAATCGCTCGGGAAATGACAAGTGACAACACCGCACCCATCACCGCCGCCACTAGCGAAGCCACCAAAAATGAAATTGACGTATTCCGCAGATCACTAAAGACCGACTGCATGCTGGCTTTCACATAGATTGCTCCAACCGTGGTACCTGATCCACTCCCACTCGTTAACGGCGTAATCTGAATCATAAAATTGCCACCACGATCTTGCATCACTCGGGTTACCTGCCTACCGGTAGACGTAACCTGCTTGACATCCGCATCGTTGATTCGCTGACCAATTCGATCTTTATCGTTCAGATTAGAGACTTCGCGAATAATGTCTTTATTATCGACCACAATAAAATCACTGACGGAAGAATTATTATAATCACTGACGATTTGTCCTAATCGCGCATCCGCATTCTTCGTGTCCCGCACTAACTGGTTAGCTAATTGGTTGGTTACAATTGTTGGCACCTGGATTGAGGTTTGAAAATTTTCAATCGAAGTTTGATCAAGCTGCCGCGTAAAATAAGCCCCAATGATTTCAATGGTGGCAAGTAGCATTAGCATAAAGACAATTGCTAATTTAGTGTTGATAGAATTAAAAACTGCTCTCAGTTTAGTGATGATTTTTTTCATTGCTGCTCATTCATAACAAAAAGAAAGCCACAAGTTTTGTAGCTTTCTTGATTATTCTTCTGTCGGCTGCTTGACATAGTAACCAACACCACGACGGGTAACTAGCACCTGAGGCAGAATTGGATTATCTTCAATTTTTTCTCGCAAACGGTGAACGGTAACATCAACGGTACGCACATCTCCGAAGTAATCATAACCCCAAACAGTCTGCAATAGATGTTCTCGAGTCATGACTTGATTCATATGTTGAGCAAGATAGTATAACAGTTCAAATTCACGATGTGTCAATTCAATCTTTTCATTATTCTTCTCAACAATATAAGCCTCAGGCATAATAATTAAATTGCCAATTTTAATACTCTTATCTGGGTTTTCCTGGCTAGCAACTTCTGCTTTCTTCACGATATCGCGGCGACGCAAATTGGCCTTTACACGGGCAATTAGCTCTCGATTTGAGAAAGGTTTCGTCACATAATCATCCGCCCCCATCTCAAGGCCAAGAACCTTATCAATTTCAGTGTCCTTAGCTGTCACCATGATAATCGGCATGTCATGTGTCTGACGAACCTCACGGGCGACTTCCAAGCCATCTTTCTTAGGTAGCATTAGATCTAAAATCATTAAATCGGGATCGTACTCTGCCACCTTTTTAACAGCTTCTTCGCCATCATAGGCAGTGTCGACATCGAAGCCTTCCTTAGTCAAATTGAATTTGATAATATCAGAAATGGGCTTCTCATCATCGACGACGAGAATTTTTTTTGACATCGAGTCATGCCTCCTTACCTCATCACATTATAAAGGTTTTTAAGGCGCTAGCCAAATAATAGCAGTGCTTTGAAACATAAATTTAATAAAAAGCTTGCTTTCGCTAGTATTAAGTTGCATAATTGTAGTTGTCGCTAATGACATGGGTGGCTAGCTCAGCTGGTAGAGCAACGGACTCTTAATCCGTGGGTCCAGGGTTCGATCCCCTGGCCACCCATCAAATTAAAAGATGATGGATTTCATATCTATCGTTTTTTTTTTATCTTTTTTTGCAAAAAGGCTTGCATTAAATGCTATTTTTCAATATGATAGTAATCGTTGTGACACGGGTGGCTAGCTCAGCTGGTAGAGCAACGGACTCTTAATCCGTGGGTCCAGGGTTCGATCCCCTGGCCACCCATCAAATTAAAAGACAGTAGCTATTAAGTCTACTGTCTTTTTTATTCTTAAAAAAAAGAGCAACAATAAGTGACTTTTAAAATTGACATGCTATAATATAGAAAAGAAGTGACACAGTGTCACTATCCGATCAATAATTAACAAAGGAGTACTTCTGATGAAGACATTTACTAAGGAAACATTAGCAAAATTTGATGGTAAAGATGGTCATGCGGCTTACATTGCAGTTGATGGTAAAGTTTACGACGTCAGTGCAAATTCTCACTGGAATAACGGACAGCATCATGGTTTTGAAGCAGGTAAAGATTTAACCAAAGAGATTTTGACTTCTCCTCATGGTAAAGCAGTTCTGACCCGCATTCCTGAAATCGGAACTTATGAAGCTTAGTCAAGTT
>DIDI01000005.1 GCA_002418055.1 Lactobacillus sp. UBA5804
CTAAAATTAATAACTATTTATATTTTATGAATTTCGACCTGATCACTGCCGTCCAATTCACTCACTTTCACTGCAACTTGTTCATCCAGTGACGTCGGTAAGTTCTTGCCCACGAAGTCCACTCGAATTGGGAGCTCACGGTGACCACGATCAACTAAGACAGCAACACTAATCGCTGCCGGACGCCCCACATCCATGACGGCATCCATGGCTGCCCGAATCGTACGACCAGTATAAATAACATCATCAACTAAAATGACATGTTGATCATTAATCGCAACATTAATCTTTGTCCCATGTAAAACTGGGTCCTGCTTCAAGCGCGCATCGTGGCGATCATCACGGTATAGGGTAATATCGAGTTCACCCATGGGGACAGTGACGCCTTCAAGTTCACGAATCCGTTGTTGAATTCGATTGGCGAGATAAATCCCCCGAGTTTTAATCCCGACGAGAACGAGCTTGTCCGTTCCCTTATTGTTTTCAATAATTTCATAAGTAATGCGGGTTAACGCCCGTTTCATGGCAAGTTCATCCCATATTTCTTTTACCATGTTAGCCTCCAGCCTAGCCTAATCCAAGTAAACTCGGTAATCTAAATTTGAGACTAACCTACTTCCTAAGTGGTGTCAAGTCGCTGCTGTCAGTCATTGCATTTAAAAAACACGCGTGCTACACTAACTAAAACAACTTTAACCGGTACAGAGAGACCGCAAGTATGTTTCCTTTTAAATGACTGATTAACTGAGTCGATACTTGTTGCCTTGCTGCAGCCGGTATCGGCTTTTTTGTTAGAGGAGGCAGCAATAAAATGAAACATCCCGTCATGGTGGCCATTGATACCGCCGAACGTGAACGCGCCGAGACCTTGCTTCACGCCTTGGGCAAGCCACACGACACAACCTTGAAAATTGGTATGGAACTCTATGATTGTTATGGCCGTGAACTGGTGCGCGAATGGGTCGCTGCTGGTTATACTATTTTCCTAGATTTGAAACTACATGATATCCCGAATACCGTTTATCGTACCGCCAAGCAATTGGCAAAACTGGGAATTAGTTACACCACTGTCCATGCCCTAGGTGGGAGTGCCATGATAGAAGCCGCCAAAGCTGGCCTCATTGCAGGCACGCCGCTCAATCATCCTGTTCCCAAACTACTGGCAGTCACTGAACTCACTTCAATGTCACCAGGGAGTCTCGCACATGAACAAAATTGCCGCTTGCCGATGGCGGCGCAAGTTTTACATCTGGCTCGGCTCGCGCAAAGTGCGGGCGCTGATGGTGTCATCTGTTCACCCCTAGAAGTCGCAACACTCAAAGCTGCCCTCGGTCCTAACTTCCTTTATGTGACTCCAGGAATTCGGCCGACCGGCCACGCCCAAGATGATCAAAATCGCACTGCAACCCCAGCGGCCGCTAAAGCGGCTGGGTCCAGTGCCATCGTGGTGGGTCGCCCGATCACCCTTGCCAGTAATCCGCGCGCCGCTTATGACGCGATTAAGAAGGAGTTTAATTAATGTCGCTCACCACCATTATGACCGCGCTTAAAGCCAACCATTTGATTAGCCTATCCCCGCATGAACCTTACACGTATGCCAGCGGGATGAAATCACCCATCTACACGGACTTGCGCCTGACTTTATCCTACCCAGACTTGCGCCAGACAATTGCCCAGGCCCTAGCTGCCCTCATTCAAAGCAATTATCCGCAAGTAACCATTATCGGCGGCGTTGCCACCGCTGGTATCCCGCACGCCGCACTAGTGGCAAGTGAACTCAATCTACCGATGATTTATGTCCGGCCGAAGCCCAAAGATCACGGTAAAGGGCGCCAAGTGGAAGGGCGGATTCGCCCTACTGATCAAATCGTCCTTATTGATGACCTGGTAACGACAGGTGGTTCGGTACTTGAAGCCGTTAAAGCAACTGCAGCTGCCGGTGGCCACGTCATTGGCGTCAGTTCAATTTTCAGTTACGATTTACCGGAAGCCCAAGCTAACTTTGCCAAGGCCCAGCAGCCCTTCGCGCCGCTGATTAACTATCCCGAGCTAATTCAAAATGAACTGACACAAGGCCAAATTACGCCAGCCGAGTATCACTTACTAAAAGCTTGGCACGATGATCCTTGGGCTTGGGGCAAATAACGTCAATAAAAAAGCAACTTACTTCTCAGTAAGCTGCTTTTTTAATGATCTGATGTTAGAATAACCCGCTAATCTTGCCATCATCACTCATGGTCATCCCCTCAGCGGCGGGATGTTTCGATAACCCAGGCATGGTCATCATTGAACCTGATAAAGCGACGATGAACCCAGCCCCGAGTTTTGGCACGAGTGCCCGAATGTGAAAATCAAAATCACTTGGTGCCCCGAGCTTCGTCTGATCATCACTGAATGAGTATTGCGTTTTGGCGATACAGACGGGTAATTGATCCCAGCCCAATTTAGCAAATTCGCGTAATTGCTTTTGCGCCTTCGTTGAAAAAACCACTTGCTTGGCACCATAAACTTTGGTGGCAACGGTTGTGAGCTTATCAGCCAGGGAATCTTGATTATCATAAAGCGGCTTAAAGTCAGCTGGTTGATGCGTCAAGCGCACCACTTCTTCAGCCAGCTCCAGTGCCCCATCGCCACCCTTAGCCCATTCATCAGCTAAAATAGCTTTCACACCTTGGGTCGCACAGGCTTTGGCAATCACGTCATTTTCAGCTGGCGTGGAATTAAAGTGGTTGATTGCGACCACGATTGGCAATTGGTACCGTTGTAAGTTGTGCAAATGCCGCAATAAGTTAGGTAACCCAGCTTCAACTGCTGCCGCATCTTCGGTGTCGAGCGCATCTTTCGCTACGCCCGCATTATATTTGAGGGCCCGCGCCGTCGCAACTAAGACGATGGCATCCGGAGTTTGACCAAGCACTGGGCGTTTAATGTCAAGGAACTTCTCAGCCCCTAAATCAGCCCCAAAACCAGCTTCCGTGACTGTGTAGTCTGACAACTGCAAAGCCGTCTTCGTAGCAAGCACTGAATTACAGCCATGCGCAATATTGGCAAACGGACCACCATGAATAATCGCTGGCGTGCCACCTAAACTCTGGACCAAATTTGGCTTCAAGGCATCTTTGAGTAAAATCGCAATGGCATCAGTAAAACCTAATTGCGCCACCGTTACGGGCTTACGGCTAAAACTGTAACCCACGACAATGCGACCAATCCGGGCCTTTAAGTCATGTAAGTCTTCGGCTAAACACAGAATTGCCATGAGTTCCGAAGCCGCGGTGATGTCAAAGCCACTCTCGCGCGGAATTCCCTGCATAATCCCGCCAAGGCCGGTCACCACTTGGCGCAAGGCGCGGTCGTTCACATCTTCAACGCGCTTCCAGATGACCCGGCGTGGATCAAGTCCCACCGGATTATCACGCATCAAGTAATTGTCAATTAGCGCCGCTAGCGTATTATCAGCACTAGTTAGCGCATGCATATCGCCAGTAAAGTGGAGATTAATGTCGGCCATCGGCGCAACTTGCGCTTGACCACCACCAGTGGCACCGCCCTTCATACCAAAAACAGGACCCATGGATGGTTCTCGCATAGCAATCGTGGTTTGGTGGCCTAACTGATTCAATGCATCCCCAAGTCCAATTAACACGGTCGTCTTTCCTTCACCAGCAGGTGTTGGGTTCACCGCCGTGACCAGCACCAAGTGGTGCGCCTTTTTAGGATGCTGGGGCAATGGTAAATTAATTTTGGCCTTCAAGTGACCATACTGTTCAATTTCATCTGCCGTTAACCCCAATTTAGCGGCAATCTGATCAATCGGTTGCAAAGTTGCAGCCTCAGCAATTTCAATATCTGTTGGCATGCACATCGTCCTTTCGTTAAGGCGCAGGTAATCAGGCCCAATGACGTTTTTATCCGTCACTTATCATACCAGAATCTGAACGCTATCCCAATTTAAAACTACCGGTTTCATGGTAAAACGGGTACAGGCCTCACAGGCGACAAAAGTCAGTTAATTCGCTAACATAGAAAGTAAGATTAAACACTTGAATGGGAGGAACTAATTAGATGAAATTGCAGTCATACCCCTGGGTACGCTGGGTAATCTTTGCCTTTGCTTTAGAGATTATTGCGGTCGCCATTAACTTCTTTTACGCCCCAATTAACATTGCCGCGGGTGGCTCAACGGGGCTAGCGATTCTAGCACATGCTGTTTTTGGCTGGGACCGGGCCCTGACACTGTTTATCATAAACCTCGCGATGGTCATTTTAGCCGCCTTCTTTTTAAAGAAAAAGGTTATCAAGAACATTGCCTTAGGTAGCTTGCTTTTGCCGGTGGCACTTGCGATTACGCCCAGCTTCAAGCTCACTCAAAACGACTTTTTAGCAGTCGCTTATGGCGGTGCTTTATTAGGCGTCGGTGTGGCACTACTTTACCGGCTTGATGCTTCTAGTGGCG
Source organism: Lactobacillus sp. UBA5804 (assembly GCA_002418055.1). Lineage (GTDB taxonomy): Bacteria > Bacillota > Bacilli > Lactobacillales > Lactobacillaceae > Lactobacillus. The sequence goes on from DIDI01000005.1 coordinate 4,457, forward strand.
GTACTACGGTCTTGCCCCTCATTCTAAAAGAACGGTTCTACCTCAACGCCAATATTAGCCTATTAGTCATTGATATGAGTATTATTACGCTCAATCTTTTCGTCGATGGCGTCAGTGCCTTCTTGCTAGCAGCAGCTTCACAGCTGATTACCACCCTAACCATGCAATATACGGAAGCGGGCTTGGACCGAAAATATCAATTGCAGATTATGAGTAATACCCATTTCAATGACATTATGGAAATGCTACAAACGGAGTATTCCAGCCTTACCTTGTATGATGTGACGGGCGCTTATAGTCATGCAGCACGCCAGCAGATTTTGCTGGTGGTCGACACGAGTGATTATGGCCGCTTACTCGTCGCAATTCACCACATTGACCCGAATGCCTTCATTATTGCTTCCCGCGTGATGAAAGTACACGGCGGAAGTTGGGGCTTATAACTAAAAAAACACTTGATCCGCTTGGGTCAGGTGTTTTTTTAATAACTACTTATCAACAGGGCTCTTCTGCCATTGACCTGGTTGCAAATTGGTCGCCCGTTCTAATTCTCGGACGTTGACCACAGGCACCCCAAGTTGGGCTAATTTTTTAGACAAATTAGCATTAATCAACTTCACCGGTTGCGACTCTTCACTCTTCTTAATTAAGGCTAAGCAAAGGTTGGCTTTTTTGATATTGGTCTGTGGCAATTTTACCCATTGCGCCTTCGTGAGCGACTTCATCCGATTCTGAAACGCCGCATCATCACCGAAGTGAGGTCCATTATAAGACTTTTTCTTACCATCAAGGTCGAAATAGACCACCACATAATTCACGGGCTGCTTGAGATTAAGTTCCGTCGTCTTGCCGTTTAAGGTCTTGAGGCGCAAGCGATTCTTACCAGCTGGGCTTGGCGTCTCATGCTTGCTCGCCTTGCTACTTTGCTGACGGTGCTGCTCGCGGAGCACTTGCAGTTCATGATTCGTATCATGCGCATCGCTCGCTGCGCGGTCATGCGCCTTGGCCACTGGCTTGCTCGTCCGAGTCTTAATGGTAAAAGCGGGCCCTACAGTATCCTCCTGGGATGCTTTAGCTGCTGGTGCTCGCTTCCTGGCCGCCGGCTTCACTGCTGACGCTGGCTTTGCGGCCGGCCTCTTGCTTGCATGCTTGAACTGAC
>DIDI01000013.1 GCA_002418055.1 Lactobacillus sp. UBA5804
CCCAACCCGATAGACAAAAAGAGTGTCAGGGCAATCCCTACTACTCGCTTCCAGCGACCACGTCCCTTGGGGCTGCCCGCTTTAACAAAAGCACTATTACGGTGAAGCTGCAGATTATGATTGCGGGCGTTTTCCCGGCGATTTGGCTGTGGCGTCTGATCCATTTGTTAATTCCCTTCAACAACTACTAGGTCATTTTTACCACTTTTATTATAAAATTGGTAAAAAATAACTGAAAATTAATAATTATTTATCCTTTGTTTTTACCTCTGATTCGCCTAAGATATAGCATATATGGAAAGAAGAGGGAATTTAATATGAGTATTCCAAAAAGAAGTGAAGTCCCCGTGGCTTTAACTTGGGATTTAAGTCGGATTTTTAAGACGGATACTGCTTGGGAAGAAGAATTCGAAGCAGTTAAAACCGCCATGGCTGGCTTGCCTGCTTTAAAAGGGCAGTTGACTACTAGCGCCACTGAGCTCCTAAACGGGATAAGCCAAATTTTGGATGTCCGGCGCCGCGTTGAAAGGCTCTACGTCTATGCCAGTCACGCCAGTGATGTTGATACCGGTAACACCCATTACTTAGCTTATACGAGTCGGGCGCAAAGTCTTGCCAATAAATTTGACGCTGCGACAGCATTTGTGGATTCCGAAATTCTGAGCCTGCCACAAGAACAACTCACTAATTTTATGGCCACTGAACCTAAATTACACGCTTACGATCACTGGTTCGATGAGATTATGACAAGAAAATCCCATACTTTATCGGCTGAACAAGAAAAACTGATTGCAGCCGCACAAGACGCCATGGGTAGTTCTGAGAACACTTTTAACATACTCACCAATTCAGATATGAAATATGGCTATGTCCAAGATGAACAAGGCGAAATGGTTCAACTCTCTGATGGTCTCTACTCGCTGCTCATTCAATCACAGGATCGAAAAGTTCGTCAAAATGCCTTCGATGTCATGTACGCCAGCTATGATCAATTTGAAAATTCACTTGCCAGCACCTTGGCCGGAGTCGTTAAAAAACACAATTACCTCGCAGAAGCGCATCACTTCAAGAGTGCTCGTGATGCCGCCCTGTTTGCAAACGGTGTGCCCACTAAAGTTTATGACACTCTGTTTACCGAAGTGAGTCACCACCTTGATTTACTCCATCGCTATGTTGGCCTGCGTAAACGAATTTTAGGCCTTAAAGACTTACAAATGTGGGATCTCTATGTTCCCTTAACCGGTAAACCGTCGTTATCTTACACCTTTGGAGAAGCTACCAAGACTGCTAAAAAGGCGCTAGCGCCACTTGGCAAGGATTATCTCAAACATGTGGATGAAATTTTCAACCACCGGATGATTGATGTGGTTGAATCGCAAAACAAGGTTACTGGTGCCTATTCTGGCGGTGCCTACGATACGGATCCTTACGAACTTCTCAATTGGGAAGATAATGTTGATTCACTCTACACTCTCGTCCATGAAACTGGCCATTCCGTTCATAGCTTTTACACCCGTCATACCCAACCTTACGTTTATGGTGAATATCCGATTTTTGTCGCCGAAATTGCATCGACCACGAATGAAAATATTTTAACCGAATATTTCTTGGATCATATCACTGACCCGAAGACACGAGCCTTTATTTTAAATTACTATCTAGACTCTTTCAAGGGAACGTTATATCGCCAAACGCAATTTGCCGAATTTGAACAATTTATTCATGAAACCGACGCAAAGGGCGAAGCCCTCACCGCTGATCGTTTGAATGACTTCTATGGCAAGCTGAATGCACGCTACTATGGTGATAGTGTTGAGCCTGGTGGCGAAATTGCCAAAGAATGGTCACGGATTCCGCATTTCTATTACGATTTCTACGTCTATCAATATGCCACTGGTTTTGCAGCTGCGACGGCACTTGCTAATAAAGTCGTCCATGGTACTGATGCCGACCGCGAAGCTTACCTTGGCTTTTTAAAAGCAGGTTCAAGTGCTTACCCAGCTGACATCATGAAGCGCGCGGGCGTTGATATGACTCAAGCTGATTATTTAGAAGATGCCTTCAAGACTTTTGAGCGGCGACTTGCTGAATTTGAAAGTTTAATCGGCCAATTTTAGTGCTTTTATTCACAAATTCAACTCTAGCGCTTGCAAAATTCCCGAAATAATCATATAACTGATGTGGAAATTAAAGTTTCTCACATCACAAAAAGCTACTTCAGTTGAAGTAGCTTTTTTGTCGTTTGAATTAATTAAGCTAGTTTCGAATCGCATGAATGAGGTAGGCAACGAGATAAATGGCTACTTCGATTACCGCAATGAAGAAAGTTACTGGCCAATTCGTAATAAAGCCGAAATATAAACCCGCCCAAACGCCAATCAATGCAAATAGAACTGACCAACACGCCATCGCACCGATACTGCGCCCAATATAGCGCGCGGTTGACGCCGGGAGTGTTAATAGAATAAAGACTAACAGTGAGCCCACAATCTGCGAGCCAATCGAGACTGACATTGCCAATGCAACTAAGAACACAATGCCGACAGCGCCAGTCTTAAGTCCAGTTGCGACAGCACCGATATGATCAAAAGAATCAAAATTGAGTGGCCGAGCAACTGCTAGTAGCATAAGTAACACGACGAGCGACAGTGTAATCAATTGAATCACATCTTGCTGGTCAACGCCAACAATACTACCAAATAAAATGTTCGTGGCATACCGACTGTTTGAGCCAGAAATGGCTAAAAACAAGACCCCCATCCCAATAAATAAAGCTGAAATGGCACTAATGGACGATTCTTTTTGATCTGTATGCAGGGACAGCTCGCCAACACTAATTGAGCCTAATAAAGTAAAGAGTAGCATCCCCCACAGCGGTGAAATTCCGATAAAAACAGCAAAGGCTGCACCGGCAAAACCAATTTCTGACAACGTATGCGCTAAAAAACTAAATGAACGCGCAACCACATAAACGCCGACAATCCCACACGTTACCGCAATGAATGTACTGGCTAAAAAGGCATACCGCATAAATTCAAATTGAAACATTACTCATACACCTCCGTGAACGTGGTCATTTTGCCTTGCGTTAATTGCCCCCGATTCAAATATAGATATTCCTTCATATATTTCTTGGCTAGAGGAACATCATGCGTCACAAACAGCACGGTTATTTGATGTTTTTCGTTGAGGTGCTTGATGAGGCCCATAAGCTCTTCTTTAGCTACCGGATCTAGACTGGCAGTTGCCTCATCTAAAATAACCATATTGGGCTTATCTAATAAAGCCTGCGCTAGATAAGCACGTTGCTTTTGCCCACCGGAAGCTTCCCCCATGCGAATATGCTGGATTGAATCTAAATGCGTCTCGATTAATTCATGATTTACTTCCGCTTTAAATTCTGCACTCTTAAAAAGTGGCCCATTCAATTCCATGAACGATCGAATTGATAACGGATATTCAGCATCAAGGTTGCGAAATTGCGGCACATAGCCCAATTTTATGCCAGGTGCAAAGGTATAACTGCCCGCTGTAGCCGGGAACATCCCCATCAAAATATTAATAAGAGTCGTTTTTCCAGTTCCATTGGGTCCGAGTAAGGCAGTCATGGATCCCTGTTTAAGTTCAAAGTTTAAGTCATGAAAAACAGTTTTAGCATCGAATTTCATCGTAAGGGCAGTCACTGTGACTGCATTTTGCGTTATTGTCTGATTCACGTTATATTGCCCCTTTCATAAATCTTACAAGTATATCATATAGAGGCAATCTAAAACAAGCGGAAGTAAAAGACGACATTTTATGCTTTAGTCATGGCCGCTTTAAAAGCTGCACCGGTCCGTGACTGTGGACAATTAAGGGCATCCTTAGGAAGACCGGCAAAGCAAATTTTACCACCATATTTACCGGCATCTGGACCTAAATCGATTAAGTAATCAGCTTGTGCTAGTACGCGTAAGTTATGTTCAATTAAGACAAGGGTGTTTCCTTGATCAACTAACCGATTGAATAATGCTAAGAGACCATCAATATCGTGCAAATGGAGTCCGGTCGTTGGTTCATCCAAGAAATAGTATTGTCCTTGGTGATTAAGTTCCAATGCTAAGCGCACTCGTTGCCGCTCACCACCAGATAACGTGGTCATTGATTGACTTAACGTCAAATATCCGAGCCCTACTTCCACCAAGTAACGCAATTTAGTTGCAATCTTGGGTTGACCCGCAAAGAACGTTAAGGCAGCAGTAATCGGCAACGTTAAAACCTCATGGATATTTTTATGATGATATTGATAGGAGAGCGCTTTAACACAATAACGCTGACCATGACACAATTCACAAACCTGTACCACCGGGTCCATGAAGGCCATATTCGTGATGGTAACGCCCTTGCCCTTACAACGCGGGCAAGCCCCTTTGCCGTTGTAACTAAAGAGCTGGGTTGAAACCCCATTGGCATGACCAAATAATTGTCGAATCGGATCTAAGATTTTTAGGTAAGTGGCTGGCGTTGAGCGAATCGTCACATTGCCAGCTTGTTGGCTCAAATCAATATAAGGAACCGTTAAATTCGCTTTAATCGCATCAACTAGCGTGCTTTTCCCGGATCCGGCTGGTCCTGAAACGGCCGTCAAAACCCCACTCGGAAGCTTAACACTGACATCATGTAAATTATGCTGCTGCACATGTTGCAGGCTCAACCAACCAGTTGGTTGCCGCACTGGCTTAAATTGCAGCGGCGTTCGTAACGCCTGACCCGTCAAAGTGTCCGAAACTAATAACTGCGCATATGTCCCCGTAAACGTCACTTGCCCGCCAGCTTGACCAGCTGCTGGGCCCATTTCAACCACCCAATCGGCCATGGCAATCATGGCTGGATTATGATCGACCACAATAATCGTATTGCCATGTTGCTGCAAACGAATAAGCGCCCGACGAATTAACTGTAAATCATGCGGATGCAAACCCACACTGGGTTCATCCAGAATATATACTAGGTCTGACAACGAACTCGTCAGGTACTTAGCTAACTTGATGCGCTGCGTCTCGCCGCCAGAAAGTGTATCGGTCGCCCGATCTAGTGACAAATAACCTAATCCAATATCAATGAGTGACTGAACTTTTAATTGTAATTCACGAATAACTGAGGCAGCTAGTGGGGCCTTAATGCCCCCTAAAAAAGCCTGCAATTTAATCAAATCTAACGCACTCACTTGTGCAATATTTTGCTGGTTAATTTGACTCGTTAAGACCTTTGCTTGTAACCTAGCCCCATGACACAAGGGACACACTTGCCGCTCAACAACTTCACGAATCGCCGCTTGATGGTGTTTACCTTCAGCACTGTAAACCATGGAGCGCATAATTCGTGGTACTAAACCCTCATATAATTGGGTTTTCCCCCACCAAGCAGGTGGCTTGATTAGTTTTTGCTGCGGGGCATGCATCAATAACTCATATTCCGCTGGGGTATAATCCGCAATTTTTTTGTCCGGATCAAATAATCCAGCCTTGGCATAACGTTTCCAGCGCCAAGTCCCCGGCGCAAAACTCACAAAATGAATGGCCCCCTCATTCAATGATTGTTGTTTGTTAATGATGTCCGCTTCATTAATGACATCCACATATCCAAGCCCTTGGCACCTAGGACACATGCCTTGCGGCAAATTAAAAGAAAAGCTATCCGAATAACCTACCCAAGGTTGACCAATTCGTGAAAACAATAACCGGAGCAAGGAGTGAATTCCCGTATAAGTGGCTAGCGTCGAACGTGCATTTTGCCCCACTGGTTTTTGCTCCACCACAATTGCGACCGGCAGATGATCGATGCGGTCCACTTCTGGTTGACCAAACTTAGGTAAATATTGTTGCGTAAAACTTGGAAAAGTTTCATTTAATTCCCGTCTCGAAGTTGCAGCTAAGGTATCAAAAATTAGCGACGACTTGCCTGAACCTGATAAGCCTGTAACGACGGTAATTTGGTACTTCGGTAGTTTTAAATTAACATGCTGTAAATTATTCTGTCGAGCATTCTTAATCTCAATATAATCGGCTGACTTCGTCATTAATAGTCCTCCCCATGTTGATGTGCTAGCTTTAATAATTGGACTTCTAGGACTGGATCGACAGCATATAATCCCAGACCCAAACGTCCGCGTTTGAGTAAAATATTTAGCACATGCTTCACCAAAGCCAATTGCGCCTGTGGTAAGCTGGCTAAATCGTGCCGTTTGCGCTGTCTAAAAGCCGTCTGATCCTCAAATTTTTCTGGTAATAATTCAATTTGGTGCGTTTTGGGTGAATAAGTAACACTAGGACCCAAAATCACCCCGGCGTAATTAAGGTCAAACCCCTGAATTGTATAAATCGAGCCGACTTCATTGATAGTCTGTGGTTGACTCGCCCAAGGTCGATCCGCACGATTATAGCGATCCCAAGGTAAGCGTAAAGTGCCAGCCGTCACATACCAAGGGGTGGCAGTATAAACCCGAAAGGGAAAATCGGTCGTGGCTAGCACCCGTGACAGCCCACTTTGACGATCATGCCGCTTAACCCAATCAAAAAGCGGCTGCCCATCATCAAAGACGCGCAATTCATAGTCCCGTGTCTGCGGTAATGGTTGCAGATGACCAGCCACAAACTGATCCACCCACGTCGTCACCCGATCATCTGCCATGCGCAATTGCTGATGCAGCTGCGCCACTTTTACCGCTTTGCCGGCCAATAAATGGGCTATCCGCTCACGTGACCAATAACTTTTTTCACTACCTGGTTAAAATCAAGCACTAAAACCAGTACCTGAGCTAATTTCAAGAGTTCAGCTAGCTGATTATCGCCATTAAAGTGATTAAAAGGATCTGATTGACTCAAGAGCAATTGCGCCTCATCAACAAATACCACATCGGCATGTTGCCCTTTTTTCTGATAGCGATTAATAAACGGGGTTGGCTTTTCAAATCGATTTTTATGTAAAAATGGATTTTGTCCCGCAAGTTCCCGATAAATTTTGAGCATCTCATTATGATTCACCAATAAATGATTATCAGTTCGACTAAACGGACTTGTCTGATTTCCAACTTGCTGCTCGAGTTCGGTAAAAATCGTATTAAGCACAGCACTTTTACCGGAACCAGCATCTCCACTAATCATAAAAACTGCTGGCTGAGCATCATGAAGATGATCTTTGATAAAAGTAAAAATAGCTTGCTTGAGTTGCAATTGTTCACGCGTTAGTCCCTGCGTTGTTGGTAAAGCAAAAGTTGAAGCGGATAATAACACCACAATCCTCCTAAAAAGTTTTTTACCTTTATCATACCATGCCAAAACAACCTAAGCTGATTACAGCATTGCAAACAAAAAAGCTATCACAATCAAGTGATAGCTTTTTTCATAAAATTACTTAGTCGTTGTGACTGGCTTCTTCCAGAAACCAAGCACGACAGCCGCAATGATTGAACCAATCAGCGTAGCCAAGAAGAAGAGGGCAATGTGATTAGATAATGGTGAAACCCATAAGCCGCCATGAGGAGCTGGTACTTGAATACCCCAAAGTCCAACCAAAGCACCACCAATCCCAGCACCTAAAATACATGAAGGTAATACGTGAGCTGGATCAGCTGCAG
>DIDI01000049.1 GCA_002418055.1 Lactobacillus sp. UBA5804
TTAAAAATGGTACAGTCTAAAACTGCTTACGCCATACTAAATACGTTTAAATAAGGAGGAAAAGTGTGAGTGATTTTAAAGGAATTTTAATGGGTATACTAGTTGTAGCAATTTTTTATATTTTAGATAGATATCTTCCAAAGTGGTTTGGAGCAATTCCTGGAATTGCTTTCTTGCTAGTAATGTTTTACCTCATCTTCACTAAAGATCATTCTTTGCTAATAAAACTAATAGTGTTGATTGGTGGAGAAGGAATTTTAAATGGTATCTGGTTAGAGGCACTGGAAGATCGTAAGAAGAAAGACAGTAAAGACATTAAAAAATGAGGGCTAAAGATTGGTCACAAAAATAATAGTCTCTCAAAAACATTGTTAAAATATCCATGTAATCAGTCTTTTCTGTGTTTCAAATAAGTTGTTACAAAGTTAATCCAAGTAATTAGGCTACCGACTAAAAATAAGAATCACCACGAAGATCCCCAGACTTATGGCCGAAAAAGCAATGGCAATGCTTAATGAACAAAAGGTTGTTTTTACTTCTAGCATCACTGTACTCTTCTCATAATAAAACAGCTTAGTAACCACTATACCGGAGTATACGTAGTAATTGCAGTGCTATTTTATAAAAACAACTCTAGAATAATCTGAGGTGATGTGACATGCAGCAAATTGTCTTACCCATTAAAGATTCAAATGTGCTCAAAGAGATCTAAGATACCTTACTTCATCATTTTAAAGCTGGTCAGCGCAATTACACTCTCTTTGAGGTGGGTAAAGCTGTGAGCAACGTAGATGTTGTTCTTAAAACAGGGATTAAAGGGACGACCCTTATAAGATACCGTAAAAAATACAGGATCAAAAAAATAGCTAATAAAAGCGGGTATCACAAATGTGATACCCGCTTATTTTTCCCTACTACATGATTGCTTGAGCTCTCAACTAATACGTCAATAACAACCAAAATATAGCCAACTAATTCATGCGCTGGAAAATCGTAGTGATTGCTTGCCCAAAGTATGATTAAAAGAATTACAACTAGGGTTGTACGAAGTCAAAAGTTTTTTCTCATACTATTTAACCGTCAGTGGTAATTTAAAGATGATAAAAGTCGATATAGCATAAATAATTAAAATCGGAAGCAGTAACATGCCATAAGTGATTGACCACGTTAAAATAGTCATTAAGGCAGTGCCAACTGTATTTAAAATTACTAACGCTTTCCTGGTTAGTTTAAATGGATACCACATTAAAAACCACCAATAGACTAATGAGATAAGCAGTGCAAAGCTTCCCAATTCGGCTAATGCCAATTTATATTCCTCCTAGACCGCTATCCGAACCTTTCAAATTTAAAATAATTACCTTATAAAGTTAAGCTGTTGTAGAAGCTCTGCACCTTGTGGAGTAGCTAATAAAATTGCAAACACTATAATGATAAGGCCGACACAAAGCAATAAGTATCTAGTTACTTTAGATATTTTTCTAGAAAAACCCAAAATAATAAGTATCAGTCCTAACAAACCAGAAATTATCATTATCCAAAAACCCATAAATAGTCTCTCCCAATCTATTTTACTAATATTCCTATAGAAAGTAATAGGATTTTGTTATGCTGTATAGCGATTTCTTTTCTAATTTGCTATCGTACTATATATTACGTTGTATTATATTTTGGTTTAGGCTTTTCTGCAACCAACTAATTTTCGGATAGTTGTTTCCTTCGTTTCAGCACCCGGAGCGTCATATCACGGAAAAATAATTCTACAAAAGTATGAGCAAGGTCGGCGATCTGTTAGTCCAAATGTCAACTAATTCCACTAAGATTAGCAGCCTAGTTAATAGTCAAAACTGCTAGCTTTATTGTATGGCGTAGAGCCAATATCTTTTAGTGCATTTATATCGCAAGCTACTATATAGGGCTAATGCGGTTCCTAAACTCTTGCACAGAAATCTCGTAATTTTCATTACGCTTACCCTTTATGAAGTGGTTTTATGAATATAGCTTGGCTTCCAACTACCATTTCAATCCTAATAGTAGTGGCTCCTCAAGTACAGGCTAGATAGACGGATTTTGAGTAATAGGCTTTAGCTCATGAAGTGGCAATTTGTCAACTTTTGATTTTTATGCTATTCTGACGTTGTCAGTTGAAATTTATATCTAGAAAGAAGGATCGCCGTTGCTTCTTTAATCTTGCAACTTAAGCATAGTTGAATAATTATTCTCTTTTTTTTAAAAGAGAGGCTGTGTATTTTTGACAAGATTAACAATGGACGGATATTTTTTCTATTATCGTAAAAAATAAAAAAGAGTCTACACTTGTCAAAAGTGTGGTCTCTTTTTTTTGCGAGGTGATTCGATGAGTAATATCAGAATTGAAAATCTTTCTTTTAGATATGATGATAGTAGTGAAAATATTTTTAATAATTTGAATTTAAACTTGGATAGTTCCTGGAAACTAGGATTGGTTGGTAGAAATGGCCGTGGTAAGAGTACGTTTTTGAATTTGCTTCGTGGTAAACTGCATGGATTAGGAAAAATTTACACGAAGTTATCCCCCTCGTATTATCCGATTACTATTAAACAGCCTAAGAATATTACTTTTTATGAGCTACAAGAACAAATGAATTTTGAACAATGGGAGTTGGAGCGAGAACTTAATTTAATGAATATCGACACTGATTTATTGTGGCAGCCATTTAATACTCTTAGTGGTGGTGAACAGACTAAAGTTTTATTGGCATTATCGTTTACTGATCAAGATTCGTTTGCGTTAATTGATGAGCCGACTAATCATTTAGATGAAAACAGTCGAAATGAAGTTGCTAATTATCTAGCTAAACATGATAAAGGCTATATTGTGGTTAGTCATGATCGTGATTTTTTAAATCAAGTAACTGATCATATTTTGACAATTGAAAATACCGAAATTCATTTATATCAGGGGAATTTTGTTGCTTATGAAGATACTAAACATAAGAGAGATGAATTTAATCAAGCAAAGAATAAGAAATTAAGTAGTGAGATTAAAGGACTAAATCAAAAATATGTTCGTTTTAATAACTGGTCAGATAGTATTGAAGCTCAAAAATATTCTGGTATGAAAACACAGCATGTTATTAATCGACGTACTCAATTGAATAAAGGTGCTATAGGTCACGAGGCTGCGAAGATGATGAAAAAGGCTATTAACACACGACGTCGTTTAGATCGAAGAATTGAGTCCAAACGGGGGTTGATGACTAATATTGAAGACGTACCTGAGTTGACCATCAACTTTCGACCTAATTATCATCAGACACTGCTTGAAACACAACATTTTAGTTTAACGATTGCCGACAAATATTTGTTTAATAATTTGAATTTGATTGTAACAAATCATGAGGTAGTTGCATTAGAAGGTAAAAATGGTTCTGGGAAATCTACTTTTTTTAAAATGTTGTTAGGCCAAGTGGCTAATACCAACTATCAAGGCAAATATGAATTAGCCAGTGGTCTATCAATTTCATATTTGCCTCAAAATTTTACTGAATACACTGGAACGCTGAAAGAATTTGCTAAAAGACAGAAAATTTCTTATGAAAAATTGCTCAATAATTTAAAGAAGATGGGCTTTCCTCGGTCTGCCTTTAATACACCAATTGAGGAGATGAGTCTGGGGCAACAGAAAAGAGTTGCATTAACTAAATCATTAGTAGAGCCTGCTGATTTGTATTTGTGGGATGAGCCCGCAAATTACTTGGATGTTTTTAATCAAAATCAAATAATAAAATTACTACAAAAAAATAAGCCGGCAATGCTAATAATTGAGCACGATCAACACTTTATTAAACAGGTTGCGGACCAAAGGGTTAGATTAGGCCAAGAGACATGAAGAAGAATTAAGCTAATTACTTAAATATATATGTTAAAGCTCCTGGTAGGTTCTAGTGGGAATTGGTTAAGTAATATTGTAGCTGCTTAATATCTATTACTCGCTTCAAAGAAAGGTCCTAAATTTACCGCCCGTGGCATGATTGCTTTTATAACTTCTAATACAAAAAGCAAGTGGTGAATTATGGGAAATACAATGTACTCAAGAAGAGAATATTCCAACGCTTTTTCTTTTGGGCCATGGTATCCCAAGATCTGTCCCTTCCTATTTATACAAATCATATAGTCTATAACAAAAAAGGGAGCTACTAGCTCATGAAAAAATTCATAAATGCACACAAATCATTAAGCATACTAGCTGGCTTGTTCCTATGCTTTTGTTTAATTGGAGCTATCCTTTTCATTAGAAATATTTACGGCAATTACCAAGCTCAGCAAAGAATAGCACATACTTTAAAGCTTAACGGCTATACAAAGATTGTTCCTAGAAGTTCCGTTCGTAAAGAATCTACTGGCCCTTTTAGTGGTATTAGCTGGTACGAGTATACTTTTTCAACAAAGCAAACGCTTGTAGCTAGCTATAAATATCAAAACTCCCTCCACAAAAAATCTAAACATTTAACAATAAAGAATTGTCCTATTGTATATCGGGTTATACTAACTCCGCCTGGTACAAAAATTAAGCACTGGACAGCTGAAATTTATTTAGATACTAATCAGGCACTCCGAGATGGAAATCAAACGGATTACATTCAACGCCTTAATGAAGATTCTCGTAGAAGTCTAAATATGAAAACACAAGACTCCAACTAGTCCTTTTTAGATATTCCCACCGTGAAACAGCGCTTATCCTGATATTGATCGGTTAGGGCAAATCAGCAATTTATTCGATCTCACCTTAGATAGTTTAATCAAGGGCGATGATTCACTAAAAAAAGCATAGTTATTACCAAAAATGCAAAGATACAAACAAATTTCTGGGACTTTATGCGCAGTGTGGTCTGAATAGTGGTCATTGTGCTGATATTACGGAGAGTTGACAAGGCTAAAAAACTCCTCCCTAGCCCTTGATTGTTAAGAAGCCTAGCCAATTGTAGCTAGCATAGCAGCTAAGCTGATCTGTTGCATCCTCCCAATAACTTAGGGCGCATCTTTAAATGGCATTGTCTTGTTATGCGGATGTGCTTTGATATAGGTACTTAGCACAGTTGCTTGGTTTGATAATGACTGCCGAGAAATTTTTTCTCGGAGTTGTACTAATTTTTCTTTTATGATGAGCTGTTTGTCCTGTAGCTGATAGGAAACACGGTTGAGTTTATAAACCGGTAGGTGAGCTAATGGGTGTGTCACGAGATGCTTTGCAATCACTTTATTATCATTTTGAAGTTTTTGGCGACACAACTCATCGATTTGGTTCAGGGTAAGGCTGATCTCAGAGGCTTCCTGCTGTATCTGTTGTAGCTGTATTTGTAATATTGTAAAAGGAACAGTCGCTTGGTGCTGGTACGGCTCAGTTCGAGTTGGCGAAATGCCCTCAACCGGTACAAATCCATGTGATTTTGTTTCAGGCTTATGTTTATTTTCCATTCGAGATACTCCAATTTCTTAATTTTAGGTAGTCTATCTAAAAAAGCCCTTACAAGCAAGCAGATTATTACATTCCTTTGAAAGTGTATAATAAAAGCATTTTATGTGACTTATATCACATAAAATGTCATGATAGCGATTTACTAAATTTGGGTATTTATGCTATAATTCTGAAGATTGTTGCTGATAAGCCGATTCAGACATTTCGTTTATACGACTATCTTTGTTAAAGCTATTGCTATATCGTAAAAAAACTATCTATTTATTTAAAATTAATGTAAAATAAATGCGGATACATTTTATCTAGAGGGGGTAAAGAAATGGTAGGAATTGTATTAGCTAGCCATGGTAGTTTTGCTGATGGAATTGCAGAATCAGCACAAATGCTGTTTGGCGAGCAAACAAATTTCGCTCATGTCATCCTTAAGCCTGAAGAAGGTCCTGATGATGTTCGTGGCAAGATGGAAAAAGCAATTGCGTCGTTTGATAACCACGACGAGGTATTGTTTATTGTTGACCTCTGGGGAGGCACACCTTTCAACCAAGCAAACGGTTTGGTTGAAAAGCATCCTGATCAGTGGGCTATTGTAAGTGGCATGAACTTGCCAATGGTGGTCGAGGCGTTAACTCAAAGACTTAACGTCCAATCGGCACGTGCTATTGCAACTGCAATTGTTGAGCCAGCTAGGGACGGCGTTAAGACTAAGCCAGAAAGCTTGATGCCTAAGATGGCAGTTGTTGCACCTGCTGTTGTGGCCCCAAAGAAAGCTATCCCAGAAGGGACGGTCATTGGTGATGGTCATATTAAATATGTCCTAGCTCGAATCGATTCTAGATTATTGCATGGTCAAGTTGCCACTGGTTGGATTCCACAAATGCACCCTGATCGTGTCATTGTGGTTTCTGATGCTGTGGCTAAAGACAGTCTGCGCAAGAATATGATTCGTGATGCTGCACCACATGGGGTCAAGGCACATACTGTTCCATTGAAAAAAATGGAAGAGATTGCTAAAGACCCACGCTTTGGTAACACTCATGCACTATTGTTGTTTGAAAGCCCAGAAGACGTATTGCGGGCAATCAAGGCTGGCGTTGATTTAAAGAAAATTAACGTAGGCTCAATGTCTTACGCTGAGGGTGATGTCAATGCCAACAACGTTTTGTCAATGAATCAAGCAGATGTCAATGCTTTTCACGAGTTAGCTAAATTGGGAGTTCAATTTGATGTCCGTAAAGTGCCATCAGATAATCCGGGCAACATGAATGCTATCTTGAAGAAGGCTCAAAGTTTACTGGATCAGAAAAATAAGTAAAACGATAGGAGTAAAGAAATGAATGCTATTCAAGTGATTTTGATAGTGGTTGTTGCCTTTCTTGCTGGTATGGAGGGGATCCTCGATCAGTGGCAATTCCATCAACCATTAGTTGCATGTACCTTAATTGGTTTAGTAACCGGTAACCTTGGCTTAGGCGTTATGCTGGGCGGTCAACTACAAATGATTGCCTTAGGCTGGGCTAACATCGGTGCTGCCGTGGCACCGGATGCTGCTTTAGCAGCGATTGCTTCAGCAATTATCTTGGTTAAGGGTGGCCAAGGGACAGCTGGGATTGGGACTGCGACAGGGGTTGCGATTCCACTAGCAGTGGCCGGGCTATTTTTAACGATGATTGTGCGGACGATTTCAACTGCCATTGTTCATATCATGGACGCTGAAGCTAAAAAGAGTAATTGGCGGATGATTAATATCTGGCAATGGATTGCGGTCGCTTTACAAGGATTGCGGATTGCGATTCCGGCTGCTGCTTTACTGGCTATCCCCTCTGATACTGTTAAGAATGCCTTGGGCTCAATGCCAACTTGGTTGAGTGCCGGGATGACAATCGGTGGTGGTATGGTTGTTGCCGTTGGTTATGCCATGGTTATCAACATGATGGCTTCTAGAGAAGTTTGGCCATTCTTTGCGATTGGTTTTGCTTTCGCAGCCATTCAGAATTTAACTTTAATTGCCTTGGGTGCGATTGGCTTATCTCTGGCCTTAATGTACTTAGCCCTCGAATCAAAGGGTGGAAACAATGGTAATTCTGGAAATAACAGTGCCACTGGTGATCCACTTGGCGATGTTATTGATGATTATTAGAGAGAACACTCAAGGAGGATTTTAAAATGGCTGATAAAAAAATAAGTTTAAACAAAGCCGATCGCTTCAGCGTTATGTGGCATTCTCAATTCCTTCAAGGTTCTTGGAACTACGAAAGAATGCAGAACGGTGGCTGGGCTTACTCATTAATCCCAGCATTGAGAAAACTGTATCCTGACAAGGCAGACTTATCTGCTGCGCTACAACGACACTTGGTTTTCTTTAACACTCACCCATATTTAGCTTCACCTATCATTGGGGTAACATTAGCTTTAGAAGAGGATCGTGCCAACGGTTCTAAGATTGATGATACTGCCATTCAAGGTGTTAAAGTCGGTATGATGGGACCTTTGGCCGGTGTTGGTGACCCTGTCTTCTGGTATACGGTAAGACCAATTGTTGGTGCGCTTGGTGCCTCAATGGCTATTAACGGGAATATCTTAGGGCCCATTTTGTTCTTCGTCATTTGGAATTTGATTCGAATTGCCTTCCTATGGTACACACAGGAATTTGGCTATCGTGCTGGTTCTGCAATTACGAAGGACATGTCCGGTGGTTTACTTCAAAAAGTTACCCGTGGTGCTTCCATGATGGGTATGTTTGTCTTAGGTGCTTTGATTCAACGGTGGGTATCAATCAAGTTTGTTCCAATTGTGTCTAAGGTTCAGATTCAAAAGGGTGGTTATATTGACTGGAACGCGCTTCCATCTGGTGCTGCCGGAGTCAAGGACGCTTTGACTCAATACAACTTAGGCAACGGCTTGGCTTTAGATAAATTCAA
Organism: Lactobacillus sp. UBA5804; assembly: GCA_002418055.1. Taxonomy (GTDB): domain Bacteria; phylum Bacillota; class Bacilli; order Lactobacillales; family Lactobacillaceae; genus Lactobacillus. Next base: position 8,377 of record DIDI01000049.1, read on the forward strand.
GGTTACTACGTTACAAAACAACTTGGATAGTTTAATTCCTGGCTTAGCAGGTTTGCTATTAACCTTCCTATGTATGTGGTTGCTTAAGAAGAAAGTTTCACCAATTTGGATTATCATTGGCATCTTTGTAGTCGGTGTTGTTTTCCATTTGTGGAACATTCTTTAAAATCAGATGGTTAAATCACTCAATAAGCAGGTCGATCTGTCTGAAGATGCTACCTGGTTTCGCGGAATCTCGTCTTACGGCAAAGTTATGATTGGTGATCGAGCCTTCGAATTTTATAACGATCGCAATGTTGTCGATTTCGTCCAGATTCCTTGGCGCGAGGTCACTTATGTTGTGGCAATTGTCCACTTTCACGGGAAATATATTCCCCGGATTGAATTACAAACTAAAAGTAATGGCAATTTTATCTTTGCAATTAAGGAACCCAAGAAAGCGTTACGGACTATCAGAAAATATATCCCAGCTGAAAATATGCGTCGAGCATTGACACTGAGACAAAAATTGAAAAGCCGCTTTAGTCGCCACTAAGAAAAACACCTAACTCATTATGAGCTGGGTGTTTTTTGGTATTAAGCTTCGGAAGATGGACGCAAACATGCGATGAGCCGGCCAATATTTTCTGCGGTTTGTGTAATATCTTTTCGGCTGCTGTGGATTGCAGCTGTTAAGGTTTTAGCTCCAGTAACAGTTGCTAAACAGACGTCAATTTGGTCATATAGTGACTGGCTACTGGCAGCCACATTTCCAGAAAGGCAAATGACGATACAGTTTGGCTGGATCGCTTTGGCAGCCCGCGCCAGACCATAGGGAGCTTTACCATATTTAGTTTGCTCATCTGTGCCACCTTCACCAGTGATGATGAAATCTGCATCTTTAACTGATTGTGCAAAGTTGATCTCATTTAATACGACGGTAATTCCTGGTTGCATCTTAGCACCTAAAAAGACCATACTCGCAAATCCAAGTCCGCCAGCTGCGCCTGCACCACTGACCATTTCGAAGTCCCGATGTAGTTGCTTTTTCACAATTTGCGCAAAATGATGTAAGTTACGATCCATCATGGCTTGTTGTGTGTGATTGGCCCCTTTTTGTTGCCCGAACGTGAAGCTAGCGCCGGTATGACCAGTCAAAGGATTAGTGACATCTGAAACCAGAATAAACGTCGCTTGGCGAACACGAGGATCAAGAGTGCTACAGTCAATACTAGCCACTTGGCCAGCTGCAGTGTTTCCATGACCAACTAAGCTATTTTGTTGGTTCTTAAACTGAATGCCCAAGGCCTGTGCCATGCCGATGCCCCCATCACTGGTCGCACTGCCTCCCAGACAAAGTAATATCTTTTTAAGCCCATGTGCGAGTGCGGCTTTAATAAGTTCACCAGTACCATAAGTTGAAGCTGAAAGTGGCTGGGCCGTCTGTTCAGTAATGAACTGTAATCCGTTGGCAGTAGCCATTTCAATGACACCAGTTTTTCCATCACCTAGAATGCCATATTGTGCCGTAATGGGATTTCCTAATGGATCATGACAATCAGCATGAATGAGTTGGCCGCCAGTTGCGTCAACTAATACTGTCATGGTACCATCACCGCCATCTGCTACCGGTGTTTCTTGATAGCTCGCATCTGGTAAGGCACGCTTTAAACCCACTGCCATGCAATGCGCCACTTCTTTGGCTGTTAAGCTTCCTTTGTAGGAATCTGGTGCAATTACGATTTTCATATTACCCCTCCTTAACCATCGGTTAGCTCTATTTTACTTTAAACCACAGCAGTTGTTAGCGTTAGAGTTGCGAAAATATTGGAATTCTGTTAGACTTGCATAAGTTTGGAAGTGAAATTATGGCAGTGAAAAAAGCAGCTCTTGCCTGTAGCCTATGTGGGTCTCGTAACTACTCGATCACCGCAAGTGCCACTCGTACGCAGCGATTGGAATTGAATAAGTTTTGTAAACATTGCGGCAAGCAGACGTTACACAAGGAAACGAGGTAAGCAGAGATGATTAAGTTCTTTAAGAGCGTTGGGCATGAGATGAAACTCGTGCATTGGCCAAGTTTGAAGGAAAACCACCGTGATACAAGTATTGTGATTATTTCGTCAATTTTATTTGGTGCATTCTTAGGCCTAATCGATTTTCTCTTAAACTTAGCGACACAAAAGTTTCTGTAGGCAGTTGGACTAGGCGTCCATTGCCTTTCGTGGTATAATACTAGTACTTTAGAAGAAGCCTCTATCTTAGGGGGTTTTTTTATTGTCAAAATAAGGAGAAACAACAAGATGGTAGAGTCGGTTAAGAAACAATGGTATGTCTTACATACTTATTCTGGTTACGAAGATAAAGTTAAATCAGATTTATTGTCGCGTGCCCAAAGCATGGGGATGCAGGATTATATTTTTCGGGTGGTCGTTCCAGAAGAGGCAAAAGTTGAGGACGTTCACGGTAAGAAAGAAGAAGTCGAAGAAAAAGTTTTCCCAGGCTATGTGTTAGTTGAAATGGTAATGACTGATGAAAGTTGGTTTATCGTTCGTAATACGCCAAATGTAACTGGTTTTGTTGGTAGCCATGGTGGTGGTTCAAAGCCGTCTCCGTTGTTAGATGAAGAAATTGAACGAATCTTGGCACAACAGGGCGAACCTGCTAAACGTCCACAGGTTGATTTTGAACTTGGTGAGCAAGTGACCATTGTTGATGGTGCTTTTAATGGCATGATTGGTAAGATTACTGACATTCAACCTGACAAGTATAAGCTATTTGCGGCAATTGACATGTTTGGTCGTCAGACAACTGCTGAACTGGACTATGATCAAGTTAAAAAGTTATCTGACTAGCTCTGGACGACCCTATTAGCCTTGCACTCTGAGGCTGATGATGGTAAGATACTCTAGTATCTTTATAGTGCGGGAGGAAAAGAAAGTCTCTTATCCATTTTGACCGCATCACGGATTCAAGGAGGTTTTGACCGTGGCAAAGAAAGTTCATACTGTTGTTAAATTACAAATTCCAGCTGGTGCTGCAACACCTGCACCTCCAGTTGGCCCAGCTTTAGGTCAAGCAGGGGTTAATATCGTTGGTTTCACTAAGGAATTCAACGCTAGAACTGCTGACCAAAAGGGCATGATTATTCCTGTCGTTATTACGGTGTATGAAGATCGTTCATTCGAATTCATTACCAAGACACCACCAGCTCCAATTTTATTGAAGCAAGCTGCCAAGATTAAGAAGGCATCTGGTGAGCCTAACACCAAAAAAGTCGGTAAAGTTACCAAGGCACAAGTTAAGGAAATTGCTGAAACTAAGATGCAAGACCTTAACGCTGCTGATGTTGAAGCAGCTATGCGTATGGTTGAAGGCACTGCTCGCAGCATGGGCATTGAAGTCGAGGACTAATCCCGTTATTAACGATAACGAATAGGTGGGAGAGCCAAGCGGCTCGTTTGACCACACATAAAGGAGGAAATCACATGCCTAAGCATGGTAAGAAATATTTAGAAGCTGCTAAAAAAGTAGAAGCCAACAAGTTTTATTCAATTGCTGAAGCAATGAAACTCGTTAAAGAGACTTCATATGCTAATTTTGATGCATCAGTTGAAGTATCATACAACTTAAGTGTTGACCCTAAGCAAGCTGATCAACAAATCCGTGGTTCATTGGTTTTGCCTAATGGTACTGGTAAGAGCCAAAAGGTCATTGTTTTTGCTGAAGGACCTCAAGCAGAAGCTGCTAAAGCTGCTGGTGCTGATGAAATCGGTTCTGATGAATTAGTTGAAAAGGTTCAAAAAGGCTATTTAGATTTTGATGTTGTAGTTGCAACACCAATGATGATGGCTAAGGTAGGACGGTTAGGTCGGATTCTTGGGCCTAAAGGTTTGATGCCTAACCCTAAGACTGGAACTGTTACGATGGATATCGAAAAGGCTGTTAAGAATGTTAAGGCTGGTCAAGTTGAATACCGAGTTGACCGTCAAGCTGCCATTCATGCTGCCATTGGTAAAGTTTCATTCACTGAAGAACAATTAACTGAAAACTTCGATGCTTTACGTGATGTTATTTTACGTGCACGTCCAGCTTCAGCCAAAGGTCAATACATTAAGAGTGTTGCTGTTGCTGCTACGTTTGGCCCAGGGATTAAGCTTAATCCACTTGAGCTTGCTTAAGTATATAAAATATCGCTTACAAAAGTGTACCACTATTACTAGTGGTGCGCTTTTTTTGTATAATAAGGGTTAATAACAGGATAGATAGGTTGAGGGGGTAGCTCCGTGAGAAAACGACTTTGGTTGTGCATATGTATGTTGGGCTTGTCACTAGGATTATTGTCAGGCTGTACTGGTAATAATCACCGCATCACAGTGGTCGGATCAACGGCATTACAATTGCTAGCTGACCAAGCTGGAAATAATTATCGTTTGGCCAACCCTGGTGTCAGTATTGTGGTTCAAGGCGGTGGTTCAGGAACTGGTTTAAGCCAAGTTCAAGCAGGTGCCGTACAAATTGGGACATCTGATATTTTTGCCGAAAATCAGGCTGGGATTAATGCTAAAAAATTAATTGATCACCAGGTTGCAGTCGTTGGAATTGTGCCAATTGTCAATAAAGATGCCAAAGTCAAAAATTTATCGACCCGTCAATTAAGAGCTATTTTTACTGGCAAACTGACTAATTGGAAACAAGTAGGTGGTGCCAATGAACCCATTACCATTGTGAATCGCTCTAAAGGGAGCGGGACGAGAGCCACTTTTGAAGCAACTATTTTGGCTGGTCAAGCGTCTGCCAAAGCTCAAGAGCAAGATTCTAATGGTGCCGTTAAAAAGATTGTGAGCTCTACCCCAGGTACAATCAGTTACTTATCGTTTCCATATGCCAGCGATCCTAACATTCAAAAGTTAGCAGTTGATCATGTTCAGCCGACGGACCAAAATGTTAGCACGAATAAATGGCGGTTATGGTCATATGAACACATGTACACTAAGGGACGCAGTACTAAAGAAGTACGAGCTTTTATTCGTTATATGTTAAGCGCAAAAGTTCAGAAGCAGTTGGTGCCTAAGCTGGGTTATATTAGCGTTAAGACCATGCAGGTTGTGAAAGATAGCCAAAATCGAGTACAGAGGATTAAAGTGCGATGAGCAAAAAAGATACTGAAAACTTAAAGGACGTGGTTAATCAAGCGATTGACAGTCAACAAGTTGTCCATGTTAAGTTAAAAGATATTGGGCAAAAGGATATCGATATTGATAAATTGACGCGTCCTTCTAAGGAAACTCATCAAGAATATTGGGGACGTGGGCTAAGTTATTTGGCTATCGGTGTCATCATTTTATTGGTCGGCTCGATTATTGGCTTTGTCGGGATTCATGGGTTAGCTACTTTTTTCCATGATCATGTTAACCTTTGGCAATTCCTTTCCAGCACTGATTGGGATCCCACCAGTGGCCCTAATCATGTTGGGGCATTAGTGATGATTGTGACGTCATTCTTAGTTACCCTGCTATCTGCGCTAGTTGCTACTCCTTTTGCCGTGGCCGTAGCACTATTTATGACCGAATATGCATCTAAGAAAGCGGCTCGTTTTCTGCAATCAATCATTGAATTGTTAGTGGGCATTCCATCTGTTGTTTATGGCTTTTTAGGTCTAACTTTAGTCGTACCAGTTATCAGGGCCATCTTTGGAGGAACTGGATTCGGTATTTTAGCCGGAACGCTCGTATTATTTGTGATGGTTTTACCAACGATCACCTCACTGACAGTCGATGCCCTGAATGCAGTGCCCAAACATTTTCGTCAAGCTTCAGCTGCGCTGGGCGCGACGCATTGGCAAACGATTGCGCGGGTGGTTCTAAAAGTGGCCACACCACGAATTTTAACTGCGGTCATTTTTGGAATGGCGCGGGCCTTTGGGGAAGCCTTAGCGGTACAAATGGTGATTGGGAATGCAGTGCTCATGCCATATAATTTAGTTACGCCATCGTCCACGCTGACTTCACAATTAACGACGCAAATCGGTAATACTGTGATGGGGACATTAGCAAATAATGCGCTCTGGTCATTAGCGTTATTGTTACTCGTGATGTCACTGTTTTTCAATATCTTGGTGAGAATGATTGGTAAAAAGGGGGCTAAGTAATGACTGAACACCAAAAAGATCGATTTGCAACTGGGGTCATTTACTTCTTAGTGGGCATTGTGGTCATCTTGTTAGCTGGTATTTTGGGTAATATTTTAATAAATGGCTTGCCGCACCTATCATGGCATTTTTTAACGAGTGAGTCGTCAGATTTTCAAGCCGGTGGTGGGGTGCGTGATCAATTGTTTAACTCCGTCTATCTGCTAATTTTAACTACGATTATTTCCCTGCCGATTGCTTTAGGGGCAGCGATTTATTTGTCAGAGTATGCCCGCGATAACTGGATAACGCATCTAATCCGCAGCACTATTGAAATCTTGAGTTCATTACCATCAATTGTCGTCGGATTATTCGGATATCTCTTGTTTGTTGTCCAATTTGGCTTCGGCTTTTCCATTTTGTCGGGTGCGCTAGCATTAACCTTTTTCAACTTACCGATTTTGACTAGCAATATTGAAGAATCACTCAAGGGTGTTTCAGCCACTCAGCGTGAAGCAGGACTCGCGTTGGGGCTATCTAATTGGAAAACCATTCGTGGTATTGTGGTACCTGCTGCTTTGCCTGGCATTATTACGGGAGTGGTGCTCAGTGGTGGCCGAATTTTTGGGGAAGCAGCAACTCTGATTTATACAGCAGGTCAAAGCGGTTCGCTCGTGGACTATCACAATTGGAATCCACTCAGTCCTACGAGCTTTTTGAATGTGATGCGTCCAGCAGAAACGCTAGCAGTTCATATTTGGAAGGTGAATACTGAAGGCATCATTTCCGATGCGACCGCAGTTTCAGCCGCTACTGGTGCATTACTGGTTTTAGTCGTCATTATTTTTAACCTGAGTGCACGTTACTTTGGTAATAAACTTTACCAAAAGCTAACGGCTGCTAAATAGGAGGTGCTATGGAAAACTTATCACCAGCATTTATCACGACTTTTGAAGCGTCTGAGCGGGCATTAACGACTGAACATCTCGATGTGCTCTATGGTGGCACCATTCAGAAGTTGTTTGATACGAGTTTGCAGTTTAAGAGAAATAGCATTACCGCCCTGATTGGTGCTTCCGGTTCTGGTAAATCGACCTTTCTAAGATCACTTAACCGCATGAATGATACTGTTGCCACCGTTAATGGCAAGATTATGTTTCATGGTTTGAATGTCAATCAAGCTAATATCAATGTTTACGAATTACGTAAAAGTATTGGGATGGTTTTTCAGAAGCCAAATCCTTTTCCCAAGTCAATTTATGACAATATCACTTATGCTTTAAGGGCAGACGGTGAAAAAAATCAGCAAAAACTGGCAACGATTGTCGAAGAGTCGCTGCGAGCAGCTGCCTTGTGGGATGAAGTTAAGGATAAGTTAAATCAGAGTGCCTTGGCTTTGTCAGGTGGTCAGCAGCAGCGGTTATGTATCGCTAGAGCACTAGCGCTAAGACCGGAAATTATTTTGTTAGATGAACCGGCTAGTGCACTTGATCCAGTCTCAACGAGCAAATTGGAAGACACGTTAAAACAATTACGCGAGAAATACACAATGGTAATGGTCACACATAATATGCAGCAAGCAGCGCGAATTAGTGACTATACGGCCTTTTTCCACTTAGGTCATGCGATTGAGTATGACACTACAACCAATATTTTTACTAATCCACAAGGCGCTATTACAGAAGCGTATATTCAAGGGAGTTTTGGTTAGATGACAAAAATAATAACAACCAAAGCAGTTAGATTAAAGTATGGTGATTCTGAAGCTTTACATGGCATTGATTTAGATTTTGAAGCCAAACAACTGACAACGCTAATTGGGCCATCAGGTTGTGGGAAATCCACTTTTTTACGTTGCCTTAACCGCATGAATGATGATATTCCGAATGTCCATGTTAGTGGTGATATCAAGTTTGAAGGCCACGATATTTATACCAACAAGACTGATCTTGTGGCACTTCGTAAAGAAGTAGGGATGGTCTTTCAGCAACCAACCCCATTTCCTTTTTCGGTGTTTGACAATGTTGCCTTTGGCTTGCGTCTTGCAGGAATCAAAGATCAAGCCTTAATTGAGGAACGGGTTATCGAAAGTCTTAAGCAGGCGGCTATCTGGAATGAAACGAAAGATGTTTTGGATCGCAGTGCTCAAAGTTTCTCAGGTGGACAACAGCAGCGTATTTGTATTGCACGTGCCTTGGCGGTTCGTCCCAAGATAGTCTTGCTAGATGAGCCAACCAGTGCGCTAGATCCAATTTCCAGTGCAGAGGTTGAACGAACTCTAATCCAGCTGAAACGACAATATACGTTTATTATGGTCACGCATAATCTGCAACAAGCCAGTCGTATTTCCGATCAAACTGCCTTTTTTATGAATGGCGATTTGATTGAAAGTGGCGCGACTGAAAAGATGTTTATTAAGCCTAAACAGCAAATGACAAATGATTACCTCAATGGTCGATTTGGTTAAGGAGAAATAAGATGCACGAAATTTTTTTAGATGAATTAAAAAAGTTGAATACTGAATTTATGGAATTTGGGGTGTTCGTGAATGATCAAATTGATCATGCAACGAGAGCTTACGTCGATCATGACAAGGTCTTAGCTAAAAAATTAGTTCAAAATCAACGTCAAATTTCTGAGCAAGCTATTAGCATTGAAGGTCAAGCCTTGAAACTGATGGCCTTACAGCAACCAGTTGCTACGGACTTTCGGGTGGTCATTTCGATTTTGAAGGCAGTGACCGATATTGAGCGAATTGGTGAGAACTCGATGAGTATTTCCTATGAGACAATCCGGGTTAAAGGCAATCCACGCGATATTGAAGTAGAACAGATTATCTCACGAATGACACATAATGTGCGCCATATGCTGGTTCAAGTATTAACTGCTTATGTGCAAAGTGATCAGAAGATGGCTCGTACGGTTGCAAGTCGCGATGCTGAAGTTGATCAAGACTATGTCCAAGTGCGCAAGATGATTATTGATACGATGGAAAGTGAGCCTAAAAAGGTGACAGCGACGTCGAGTTATTTTATGGTTGCACGTCTTCTTGAGCGGATTGGCGATCATATCGTTAATTTGGCTAGTTGGGTCATTTATAAAACTACTGGTGAGTTGGTAGAGCTTGAAACGCACGAAGCTGAAAATCAAGCTATTGAATAAATTCTTGCTTTACAAGCTTGGCTCAATTTGTTAGACTAATTAAGTGATAAATTCTACCTAAGACTCGGGTGACTTCATAGTCTCAATAACCCGCTGAGGCCAGAAGGTTATGAAGATAATAATCCTCTATGCCCTTGGGTATAGAGGTTTTGTTTTAAATAGAATTTGTTATTATTTCTATGGAGGTGAATCGATTGGTTAGAGCTGCTATTGCTGCAAAAGAGAAGCTTGTTGACGCTTTGGCTGAAGACTTGAAGACTGCTAAGGCTGTCTTAGTCATCAACTACCTTGGTTTAACCGTTGATCAAGTAACTGAAATGCGTAAGGAATTACGTGACAGTGATGTTAAGATGAAGGTTATCAAAAATACCTATCTAAAGCGCGCTGCTGCTAAGGCTGGCATTGAAGGACTTGATGAGACTTTTGTTGGGCCAACTGCTGTCATTTATACCGCTGATTCTGACGACATTACTGAGCCAGCTCGTATTGTTTCTAAATACGCTGACAAGTATGACGTTGTCGAAATTAAGGGTGGTATGTTAGAAGGTAAACTTACTAACAAGGAAGAAATCAAAGAACTCGCTGCTATTCCAGGTCGCGAAGGCTTGCTTTCAATGCTTGTATCTGTCTTACAAGCACCTGTACGTAACTTTGCTTATGCTGTTAAGGCTGTTGCTGATTCAAAAGATGAAGGCACAGCAGAATAATTATTAGATAAACATTTCTAATATCTAAATTTCGGAGGATACATAAATGGCTTTAGATACTGAAAAGATTATTGAAGACTTGAAGGGTGCTAGCATCCTTGAATTGAACGATTTAGTTAAGGCAATTGAAGACGAATTTGGCGTTTCAGCTGCTGCTCCTGTAGCTGCTGCCGGTGCCGGTGACGCTGCTGCTGCTAAGAGTTCATTTGACGTTGAATTAACTTCAGCTGGTCAAGAAAAGGTTAAGGTTATCAAGGCAGTTCGTGAAATCACTGGTCTTGGCCTTAAGGATTCTAAGGGTGTGGTTGATGCTGCTCCTAAGAACGTTAAAGAAGGCGTTTCTGAAGACGAAGCCAATGATATTAAGGCTAAGCTTGAAGAAGTCGGCGCAACGGTTACTGTTAAGTAATTTTTGTTTCCGAAAAGGGCAGGACATCAGTTCTGCCTTTTTTGCTTACCTTTTTTCAACATCTGAGCAACATAGACGCTTATGCCAATTTATGGTTTAATAAGACTAACTTTCGCCTGGCTAACAGGTGAGTCATTGATGGCCAAAAGGCTGATCTATAAACGAGATAGTTGAGCGATTGAGAGTAAAAATGTGAAAGTATTAAGTATTATTGTTCCTTGTTATAATTCTCAGGATTACCTTGCCCATGCAGTACATAGTTTAATTGCTGGTGGCAAAAGGGTTGAAATTTTATTAGTGGATGATGGTTCAACAGATCGTACGCCCACACTAATTGATAATTATGCGACCCAATTTCAGGGTCAAGTGCGTGCAATCCACCAGACCAACAAAGGGCATGGTGGTGCGGTTAATACTGGCTTGCAAGCAGCAACTTGTCCGTATGTTAAAGTTTGTGATAGTGATGATTGGCTTGACTCAGCAGCTTTGGAGCGGATTTTAAATTTCTTAGAACGCCTGCTTCAAACTGGCAATTCAGTTGATATGTTATTGAGTAATTATGTCTATGACAAAGTAGGAAGCCGTCACAAAAAAGTGATTCGTTATCCGCGGTTACCTCAGGGCCGTTTTTTCGGTTGGAAAGAAGTTCATTTACGCTTAGGTCAGTATTTTTTGATGCACGCAGTTATTTATCGCACTGCGGTCCTAACCCAGGCGGCTAAACTAGTGTTACCGCAGCATACTTTTTATGTGGATAACCTCTACGTTTTTGAACCTTTACCATTTGTCAAAAAGATCTATTACATTGATGTCAATTTGTACCATTATTTTATTGGCCGCGCTGATCAATCAGTTAATGAGCAAGTGATGTTACAACGGATTGATCAACAATTGTATGTCAATAAACGCATGATGGCTTATTATGCGCAACAGATTGATGATCGGACAGCGCTCGGTAAGTATATGCGTTATTATCTTGAGATTATTACGACGGTTTCATCTGTCTTGCTCCTGCGCGGGAAAAAGTCCACTTATTTGCAAAAGAAACGTGAGCTATGGCAAACATTACGGGAATGTGATACGCGCAGTTACAAGCGCTTGCGCCGACGTCCGCTCGGGGTTATGGTCAACTTACCAGGTCGCTCTGGTCATATTCTTGCGCTTGGGGCTTATGAATTGGTCCGGCATATTTATGGGTGTTGATGAAAAAAGGAGTTAGCAAATGGCGGAACAATACTTTGCAGCTGATCCAAGTGTGGGTCATGACGAGCGGGTAATTCAATATCGGGTTGGCGAGACGTCGTTGAGATTAACCACAGATCGTGGTGTCTTTTCGCGGCAACGCGTTGATTACGGGAGTGGCGTCTTATTAGAGCAAATGGCGACACTAACATTTCCAGCTGCCGGCATTCTGGACGTAGGGTGTGGGTATGGCCCACTGGGATTATTTGTAGCAAGCTGGTGGCCAGAACAAACGGTTGATTTAGTTGATGTCAATCATCGTAGTTTAGCTTTAGCTCAGAAAAATGCCGAACTCAACGGTATTCATAATGTTAATATTTATGAATCAGACGGCTATGAACAGATTCCGGTTGATCGGAAATTTGGGTTAATTGTGACTAATCCGCCAATTAGAGCTGGCAAGCAAGTAGTAACTCGAATTTTGCATGATAGTCATCAGTTTTTAGTAGCGGGTGGCAGCTTGCTGGTAGTGATTCAAAAAAAGCAAGGTGAGCCTAGTGCTCGGCGTGAGTTATTAGCAATCTTTGGCCACTGCGAGATTCTTGCGCGTGACAAGGGTTATTATGTTTTGCGAGCAGTGAAATCCGCTGAATAGGAGGCTAGGGTGTTAAGCAGTGCAGAGAAAAAGCAGGGGATGCAGTACGCTTTGCAAGAGGCTGCCAAGGCTGCTGAATGCGGTGAAGTGCCCATTGGGGCTGCTATTGTGGACCCTGAAGGGACGGTTATCGGCCGCGGGCATAATCGCCGTGAGCAAGATCAAGATGCAACGCAGCATGCCGAAATTTTGGCTATTCGGGCAGCTAATCAAACGCTAAAATCATGGCGACTAGAAGATTGTAGTTTGTTTGTTACTTTGGAGCCTTGCTGCATGTGTGCCGGTGCCATCATTAATGCGCGGATTAAAACTGTCTATTATGGTACTCCAGATCCGAAGGCTGGTGCTGCAGGGAGCGTGGTTAATTTGTTCCAATTGCAGGCTTTAAATCATCATCCTAGTCTCGTTCCTGGCCTTTATCGTGAACAAGCTAGTCAATTGTTAAAGACTTTTTTCCAAACGCTCAGGCGTCAGCAAAAGGCAATTAAACGAGGCAAGTAATTAAACAATCTGCTAGCCAAAAAGCACCAAATAAGCTAGAATACTTGTAGGGCAATGTTTCACTTCTGAATTGTGTCAGGACCGGAAGGTAGCAGCACTAAGGTCGTTGGAGCATGTGCCTTTTATTGAAATTTAATAAACTCTTAGCTCCAGTTGGGTTAGGGGTTTTTTTACTAGGGAAGAGAAAAGATGGTTTACCAAGCGCTGTATCGGAAATGGCGACCGCAGACTTTTGATAGTATCGTAGGCCAAACGGCGATTACGAGTACGCTTAAGAATGCAATTGTGCGGGGCACAGTTTCTCACGCTTTCTTATTTGCAGGACCGCGAGGGACAGGGAAGACATCGTGTGCTAAAATTTTTGCTAAAGCACTTAACTGTATGCATTTGCAGGCAGGCGAGCCATGTAATCAGTGTGATAACTGCTTGGCTGCTGACAAAGGTGCCATGCCCGATATTATTGAAATCGATGCGGCCTCAAATAATGGCGTTGATGAGATCCGGAATATTCGCGACAAGGTGAAGTATGCGCCAACCCAAGGCCGGGTCAAAGTTTATATTATCGACGAAGTGCATATGCTTTCACTTGGTGCTTTTAATGCGCTACTTAAGACCTTGGAAGAGCCACCTGAACATGTTGTCTTCATTTTAGCAACGACTGAATTGCAAAAAGTGCCCGCAACAATTATTTCGCGGACGCAGCGTTATCAATTTAAGCGTATTGCTAAAGTCGATTTGGAAGCGCAAATGCAATATGTACTGGAGCAAGAGCAAATTAAGTACGAACCGGAAGCCTTGGCTGTCATTGCTCAAGTGGCCGATGGTGGGATGCGGGATGCACTTAGCATCTTAGATCAATTGCTGAGTTACGAAACAGGGCAGATTAAGTATGCTGATGCCCTAAAAGTGACTGGTTTTGCCGCGCAAGCTGGTGTTGAGCAGTTGCTGGTCCAATTGCTCACGCAGTCACCAACCAAATCCTTAGTTCAAGCGGATAAATTACTCCAGGAAGGGGCTAGTCCTAAAAATCTGTTAACAGAATTGATTCGGCTAGCGACAGCGGCATTGGTATTGGTGAAGGCGGGCAAATCAGCTTCCGCTCAAGCTGCTTTTTTAACGGATGGTGTAGTTACGGCGTTAAAAAAAGTTGAGATGCCTCGCTATTTCCAGTTAATTGAGTTGGCAAATACGGCATTGCTAGATTTGCGTTATACTAATCAGCAGAAAATTCCGCTTCAAGTTTTTATTGTTAAAACGAGCCAAGCAGCTCTTGTTACTGCTGGGGATGAAAAGTTAGCAGCCACATTAGCAACGTTACAACAAAAAGTCGCTAGCTTAAGTGAACAACTTAAGGCCTTGCAAGCCAATGGTTCGGTAGCTAAGGTAGCAACGCGACCAACTGATGTGACTAAAATAAAGCCAACAGTAGCAGCTAAGCACACTGTGAAAGTGGCCAGCCGTGATCATAATCGGCAAGCGGTTTATCAGGTTTTGGCACAGGCAACCAAGGCTGATTTACAGGCTATTAAGCAGATTTGGCCAGATCTGTTATCCGTACTGAAAGTTTCAGAGCGAGCTTTATTAGAAGTCTTGGAACCAGTTGCGGCGAGTCCTAAACAAGTGGTCATGAAGTGTAAGTATACGCTGTGGTTTGAAAAAGCCAGTTCAAATAGCGACTTACTGACTCGGTTAGAGGCCGAAATTGAAAGACTTGCTAAACATGCTTACACCATCGTATTAGTTCCGGATGGTGATTGGCTTGCTGTGCGTAAAGATTTTGTGACGAGTCATCAGAAAGAGTTGCGTCAGCAACGTGGGACTAGTGAAAAAAGTGATTCCGATGAGACTGCACTTGACGAAACACCGGTAGTGACAAAAGCCAAAGCATTGTTTGGTGATACGGTTAACGTAAAAGAGTAATCCAAAATATCATAATCGGATAAAGGAGTACAAAGATGAGTAGAAGACCTAATTTTGGTGGTATGGGCGCCATGGGCGGCATGAACATGCAACAAATGATGAAACAGGCTAAGAAAATGCAAGCCGAGATGGCCGAGCAGCAAGCGACTATCACCGCTCAAAGTTTTACTGGTGAATCTGCTGATGGCTTAGTAAAAGCAACTTTCACTGGTGATCGAAAATTAACGGACATTAAAATTGCAGCAGCAGCAATTGATCCTGACGATCCAGATATGTTACAAGATTTGATTATTGATGCGGTTAACAAGGGCTTGGCAGAAATTGACAGGGCAACGCAAGCTGGTCTTGGCAAGTATACGAAAGGCTTGATTTAAGTTGCAATACCCATTACCACTGGCACAGTTGATTGATGCTTACATGAAATTGCCGGGGATTGGCGAGAAGACGGCCACGCGGTTAGCATTTTACACTTTAGATATGCCCACGATTGATGTGCAAGCTTTTGCTAAAGCACTTACAGATGTCAAAGAAAAATTAACCACATGTAGTATTTGCGGGAATATTACTGAGAAAGATCCATGTGCCATCTGTCAGAATCCAGAACGCGAACAGAAGACGATTATGGTAGTTGAACAACCGAAAGATGTCATGGCGTTTGAAGCGATGGGCGAATATTCAGGGCGTTATCATGTCTTACATGGGGTATTATCACCGATGGATGGACTGGGCCCGGAAGAAATTAATATCAAAAGTTTGATTACGCGCTTGCAACAGCAAAGTGAAGTCAAAGAGGTTATTTTGGCACTTAATTCAACTCCCGAGGGGGAAGCCACGGCCATGTATATTAGTAAACTCATCAAGCCTGCTGGGATTAAAGTTAGTCGGTTAGCTGCTGGCTTAGCTGTGGGGAGTGATATTGAGTATGCTAATGCCATCACTTTGAAGCGGGCGGTACAAGGAAGGACGGTCTTATAATGGCACGCAAACTTAAAGCAAAAGAAATGGGCGATCAGAAGCTGATTGCACTCATTGAAAAATTGCAAAATGAAATTTCGCGTGAGGCTGATCTCGACCAAAGTACGTTAGATATGTCAGAAGATAACATTGTAGCTGCTAAAATTTTACATGCTAAATATAACTTTGCATATGATGAAGCTAGATTCCGACATACAAGATTTAGTGGTATGACTAATGCCATCACGCAATAAGTCAGCTTGCTTTGGCAAGCGGCTTTTTTATTATCAGGATTTTCACTGTTAATATGGGGATAAATTCTGTAAAATAAAGCTATGGAGGAAGTTATGAACGGTTTTTTTGTGAGCTTTGAGGGCCCTGATGGTTCCGGAAAAAGTACAGTTTTGCACCGAGTTTTGACCCAACTTGCTAGTGAAATCAGACCACCATATCTTGTGACTCGTGAGCCTGGTGGCTCTGAAATTGCCGAAGCGATTCGACAGGTTATTTTAGAGCCAAATTATGTCGCGATGACCGCTCGAACTGAAGCATTACTCTATGCTGCAGCCCGTAGCCAGCATTTGACTGAAGTCGTGCGGCCGGCCCTGCAGGCGGGTAAACTGGTCATTTCAGATCGCTATTTGGATAGCTCACTCGCGTATCAAGGTGCGGGAAGAGGATTAGGGATTGAGGCAGTTGAGGCGATTAATCAATTTGCTACGGCGGGCTTATTACCCGATTTAACAATTCTACTTGATTTAAAGCCGCAAGTAGGCCTCGCGCGGATTCAAAAATTGCGTCCGCAGGCTGAAGATCGGATGGAACAAGAACAGCTTGCTTTCCATCAACGTGTCTACCAGGGCTATCATCAACTTGCCCAGCGTGATTCCCAGCGAATTAAGGTCGTTGATGCTTCACAACCAATTGAAGTGGTGACGCAGGCAGTGATTCAAGTTTTACGGCGTAACTTACCGACGTTATTTAAGGACCAGGATGATTGACTTACAAGGAATTGAACCGGACTCAGCCGCCCAATTGCGGCAAGCTTTTGACCATAAAAAATTAGCACATAGTTATTTGTTCGTAGACCCAACAGCTGAGCGGGCTAAGACAACAGCTTATTGGCTGGCCTGCCTCTTTAATTGTACGGGTAAAAATCGTCCTGATGGGACTTGTCGTAATTGTCAACAGATTTTGTCGGGAAATCATCCTGATGTGTTGCTCATTAGCCCTGAGGGGCGTGAAACGTTGGGCATCGATCAGGTACGGCCATTAAAGGCGGAGCTTGCTAAAAGCCCAGTCGAAAGTACCTGCCGTTTCTTTTTCATTGAATCGGCAGAAAAATTAACGGCGCCAGCCGCCAATGCCCTGCTTAATTTGTTGGAAGAGCCAATTGCACCGGTAGTGACAATTTTACTTACCACGAATAGTAATCAAATTCTGCCAACAGTTCGTTCCCGGACACAATTGTTAACGTTTGGTGCATCAAGTACTGATTCGAAGACCAGTCAACTACTTGCGAGTGGGCTTACTCCTGCGGAATTAGCAGAAGTTGGTGAAACGACTGACTTAGACCAACAAATTAAGTATTACTATGAAGAGGTGTTGGCTGACGATTTAAAAAGTGTCGTGACTGCCTATCAATTGGCAGCATTAGCACCTAGTCATGCAATTCAAAAATATGTGTTGATTCAGTTAAAATTAAAAGCTCAAGCTGGTTTGCGCCAGCCGGCAGTACAAATGGCTAATATGAAGTTCTTAGCAGGACTGGTTGAGGTTGATAAATTACGCTTTAGCCATGTTAATTTTAAACAAGCACTGGAATATCTAGCTTTACAGGGGAAACGGTAGGTGTTGATGTTGGATCCATATTCAAAATTACAAAAACTCCAAGAATCGTTAAAAAGTATGACTAGAACCACCGATGACTTGGAAAATGATATCTTAGAAACCTTGAAAGAAAATACTGAACTTAAGGTAGAAAATGAACTGCTACGAGAACAGCTTAATAAGTTGCAAAAAAAAGGTGCCAGCGTCAAGAAAACGAAAAGTGGACTGGAAAGTTTGCGTAAAATTTATGATTCTGGTTATCATATTTGTAATATGTATTATGGCTCGCACCGAGATCCCAGTTCAGACTGCATATTTTGTCTGGATATTCTTGATAATTTCGGTGGCCGAACTAAATATTAGAGAAGGAGTCAGATGCAGCGACAAAGTAGTTATGCCGATGAAGGTGGCAAATTATATTTAGTACCAACGCCGATTGGTAACTTAAGTGATATTACGATTCGTGCTAAGCAAATTTTGCAGGATGCGGATTATATTGCTTGTGAAGATACGCGGACAAGTGGTGTTTTATTAGCGCGGATTGGCGTTAAAAATAAATTGCTATCATTTCATAAATATAATTCCAAAGAGCGTGCTCCCGAGCTGGTCGAGATGATGCAGCAGGGGACGGTCATTGCTGAAATTTCGGATGCGGGGATGCCAGTGATTTCGGATCCTGGCTACATCTTAGTGCAGGCTTGCATTAAGCATGGTGTGCCCGTTGTGCCACTTCCGGGTCCGTCAGCGTTTGCGACGGCACTCATTGCCTCTGGCTTTGATGCCCAACCATTTACTTACTATGGTTTTTTACCGCGTAAGTCTACGGAACAGAAACCTTACTTTGAACAAATGAACCAGGCCAAGGCGACTTCCATCTTTTATGAAGCACCCCACCGTTTGGCGAAAACGTTAAAAACTTTAGCGACGGTCTTACCAGCTGATCGACAAATTGTGGCTGCACGAGAATTAACTAAAATTCATGAAGAATTCGTGCGCGGGAGCATTGCCGAGGTAAGTGATTACTTTCAAGCTACTCCGCCACGAGGCGAGTTTGTCATCTTAATTTCACCTAATACCGAGCAGCGGCAAGTCGCCACTTGGCCAGAACTAATTAAAGCAGTCAGCCAGTTAGTTAAAACGGGTATGAGCCATAAAGACGCCATTAAACAGGTTGCTAGCCAAAATCAAATTTCAAAGAATGAATTATATGACCAGTATCATCAAAGACGGGAGGCCAGCAATGAGTGAAGAGTATAGCGAGACGAGGGTCATCGAATTTTCAGATTGTGATGAAAATCGCCGTCTCAAAATTCCAGCAATGATTGCGATGATACTCCAAACTTCAGAACATCAATTAGCCCAAGCTAATATTGATGCCGATCATTTAGTGAGACAAGGGCGTGGTTGGGTCGTGACTCAGTATCATTTCGAGCTAACTAAAAGCCCACGTCCCGGACAGCGTGTAATTATTAAGACTTTGGCGAGTGGCTATAATCGTTTTTTTACTTATCGTGACTTTAAAATTTGTGATGAGAATAGTAATGTTTTAGTTAAAGCCATGAGTCGGTGGGTATTATTTGATTTGCAGAAGCGCACGATGATTCCAACGGACATGTCTTTGATGACCCCGCTTGAGGTGCCACTCATGAAACGACTGCCCCATTTTGCAAAAATTCGCCGGCTGCCCAGCTATCAGCAAGAACGTCAGTATCGTGTGCGGTATGATGATATTGACACGAATCATCATCTGACGAATAGCCATTATTTCTCTTGGTTAATTGATTTATATGATCGTGATTTTTTACGAGACCATGTACCAGCAACAATTGATGTTCAATTTGATAAAGAAGTGCTTTATGGTGAGGCACCAGTTGCTTACTTAACTTTAACAGATGGGATTGCTAAGCAAGCCATTATTTCCATTGATGGCCGTGAACATGCGGTCTGTCAGATTGCGTGGCGTCAAGTATAATTTTAGTGCCACTAGAGGGAGCCAAAATGGGAATGAAACGGACAACGCAAACTGAATTACGACGGTTAATCTTATTAGGTCTTATTGTTGCCATTAAAATTGTGCTCGGACGTTTTACAGTTGGTCCGACGTATGTGCAAGTTGGCTTAGGGTTTGTAGGTAGTGTGTTATTAGGATACTTATTTGGCCCCTGGTGGGGAGCATTGGGCGGCGGGCTTAGTGATCTCGTTGCCTCAGCCATTTTTGGCAATTCTGGTGGTTTCTTTATTGGTTTTACGTTAACGGCGATGGCAGGCCCATTACTGTATGGGTTGTTACTATATCGCCAGCCAGTGAAGCTCTGGCGGGTGGTGGTTGCGACTTTGCTAGTCACCGTGATTGTGAACTTGGGAATGAATACTTGGTGGATTCATCTCATGTATCGTGCACCATTTGCCCAGTTACTAGTTATTCGAGGGACGAAAGAGTTGATTGTACCTTGGATTCAAATGGCAATGTCGTATTTAGTGCTAAAATTAATTGCGCGTGTTAATGAACAACGCCATATTTTTTGAAAAGAGTAATAAAATTCATGAAGATTTTAAGTGTCTCAACTGCGACTAACCATTTGAGTGTGGCTTTGAATCAGGCTGAGCAAGTGTTAGCAGAAGTTAACGAGCAAGATGAGCGCAATCACAGCGAACATTTAGCACCAGTGATTGCGGCGATGTTAGCGAAAAAGCAATTAAAATTAAAGGATTTAGACCGCTTTGCGGTTGCCATTGGGCCAGGTTCATATACAGGCTTGCGGATTGGCGTGACCACCGTTAAAATGTTTGCCAGTATTTTAAACATCCCGGTTGTCGGAATTTCAACATTGGCTGCCTTGGCAGCTAATGTGACGTCACCCAATACCTTAGTCCTTGCTCTGATTGATGCGCGCAACGCGAATTACTTTGCTGGGGCTTATCTTGATGGCAAAAGTCTTATTCCAGATAGTCACTACTCACTTGAGCAATTAGTGAGTCAGGTTCAAGCACTTTGCATGAAACATGGCTATGAGCTCACACTAGTGGGGTCAGGATTAACCGCGGCTAGCACAGCTTTTAAGGCTGCAGGCTGTGATTCGCAGCTTGGCGCTAAGGAAGCCAATTATCCGCATGCGGGGGTGATTGGGCGCTTGGCGATTAATGCCGAACCAATTGATCCAGATTTGTTGCTACCGAATTACTTGCGCCGGACACAAGCTGAGGTTGATTGGCACCATCAGACCGGTCAGGATTATCAACCTGACAGTAATTATGTTGAAGAGGTTTAAACAGTTCGCTCATTTTTTTCACCCAGTGGTGCCAGCAGAACGCGAGCTTGCGCAACCCTTTGTCTTCTCCTTAGCGGGACATCGGCTGCTGATTTTACCAGCAAGTGATAATGATATTCAGAATCTGCTCCAACTTGAGCAGATCATTTACCAAGGGATACCATGGGCTGCTCGAACCTTTCAACGTGAGTTTCGTAAGGCTAACTGTCTCTATTTGGTCGTCTATGAAGGACCACAGTTATTGGCATTACTGGGGGAACAATTTCGATTGGCTGATGCCCATATTACCAATATTTTTGTCACGCCAGATCATCAACATTTAGGTTTAGGCAGTTTTTTAATGGAGCTTGCCATTGGTTATGCACAACTGAACCATGCCCGGTCAATGAGCTTAGAAGTTCGGGTAGATAATTTATCGGCTCAAGCCTTGTATCGTAAGTATGATTTTATCGGGACATTTGTGCGACGTGGCTATTATCAAGATACGCGTGGGGATGCCTTAAATATGGTCAAGCAGCTGACGGGAGACAATCGGTAGTAACGAAGAGAAGGAAGTTCAAGTTTTGACTGAAAAAAAAGCAATTCGAATTCTAGCTTATGAAAGCTCATGTGATGAAACGTCAACGTCAGTGGTTAAAAATGGGACTGAGATTGAAAGTTTAATCGTGGCCACTCAAATTAAGAGTCATCAACGCTTTGGTGGCGTGGTGCCAGAGGTCGCTAGCCGGCATCATATTGAAGTCGTCAGCCAGATTACGAAAGAAGCTTTAGCTGAAGCAAACTGTACGTGGCGTGATATTGATGCCATTGCCGTTACCTATGGTCCAGGATTAGTGGGTGCCTTATTAATTGGTGTTAGTGCAGCAAAAGCCGCAGCGATGGCAACTGACCTGCCATTGATTGGTGTCGATCATATTATGGGGCACATTATGGCAGCTCAATTGACTGCGCCAATTACTTACCCTGCGCTGGCTTTGCAGGTTTCAGGTGGCCATACTGAAATTGTGTTATTGCATGATCCGATTCATTTTGAAATTATTGGCGATACCCGCGATGATGCCGCTGGCGAAGCTTACGATAAGATTGGTCGGGTACTCGGTGTCAATTATCCGGCTGGTAAAACCATTGATGCTTGGGCGCATCAAGGGCACGATACGTTTCATTTTCCACGGGCAATGATGCATGAGGATGATTATGATTTCTCTTTTTCGGGTTTGAAGAGTGCCTTTATTAATACTTGTCATCATGCTGATCAAATTCATGAGACTTTGAATCGACTGGATTTAGCTGCTAGTTTTCAAGCAGCCGTGATTGATGTGCTCAGTGATAAAACGATTCGCGCAATTAAAGCATATCAACCTAAGACCTTTATTATGGGAGGCGGAGTTGCTGCCAATCTTGGTTTGCGTGAGCGCATGGCCGATGAGATTGCCAAATTACCGGCTAAAGAGCAACCGCAGGTGATTCTACCACCACTTAAATTATGCGGCGACAATGCTGCAATGATTGGGGCTGCTGCCTATAATTTACATCAAGCTGGTCAATTTGCGGATTTAACGTTAAATGCAGATCCGTCGTTAGAACTCCCTTATGCTGAAAGCATGCTTAATTAAGCTAAAAAATAAGCCATTCCGATCACTGGAATGGCTTATTTTTTATTTACGAGTTTTAATCAGCATCAAGTAAGTCGATGGCCTTCTCCCAAGCAGTATTGGCAGTCTCAATCTTCGCTTCAATCGCAGTGAGGTCACTTTGAAGTGGCCCAAGTTTGGTGAAGTCTGAAGCAATGGCTGGATTAGCCATTTGTACTTTTAAATCAGCTGCTTGCGCCTCTAAAGACTCAATCATGGTTTCAATTTGAGCAACTTGGCGTTTACGTTTGCGTTGCTGCGCTGCCTGTTGTTTTTGTGCTTGGTAAGATGCTTGTTTGTGAGCAGGAGTGGTGGCAACTGCTTGCTGGCTTGTGGGAATAGTGACGTTTTTAGCTTGCTGAGCTAAGTAATCTGAGTAATTACCATCATAAATTTTGGCTGTTTGGTTTTCAACTAAAACAATTTTCGTGGCTAATTGATTAATGAAATACCGATCATGTGAAACGAAGAGTAATGTCCCATCGTAATCTTTTAATGCATCGTTTAAAACTGCCTTTGCATCCAAATCAAGGTGGTTAGTTGGCTCGTCCATGAGTAAGCAGTTGTCATGCTCAAGGCTGAGGACGGTTAGGGTAAGTCTGGCTTTTTGCCCACCAGAGAGCTGACTAACCGTTTTATCAATATCTTTGGCGGTGAATAAGAAACTGGCTAGGATGCTGCGGACATCTTTTTCAAGCATATCCTTGTGGCGATCCCAAATCGTATCAATTACCGTCTTGTTAGGGGCCAGTCCCTGAAGTTCTTGGTCATAATAGCCGATATTGAGGGAAGCACCATATTTGAGCGAGCCAGCTTTAGGTGGTAATTGCTTGATGATTGTTTTAAGCAGGGTTGATTTGCCAATACCATTCGGTCCGATAATAGCGACACGGTCGCCTTTATTGACTTGCAACGAAATATCTCTGACCATAGTTTTGTCGGGATAGCCGATAGTTAGTTTGTTGAAAAGTAAAACTTCTTTGCCAGAGGGGTGGCTGCTACTGAAGTGAATTCGAACTTTGGCTAGGTGCTTAGGCGGTTTAATTCGTTCAATTTTAGCGAGCTGCTTACGCCGACTTTGCGCTCGTTTGGTAGTGGTCGCACGTACTAAGTTTTTTTGAATAAAAATTTCATCCTGTTTGATGCTTGCTTGTTGCTTATCAAAGGCGGCTTGCTGGGTCTGATCCCGTAATTTACGCTGGGCTAAATAGGCGGTGTAGTTTCCTTTGAAAACTGTCAATTGGTTAAATTTTAATTCAAAAATTTGGGTAGTCAGATGATCTAAGAAGTATTGGTCATGTGAAACGACCACAATCGCACCAGCGTAATTTTTGAGGAAAGTTTCTAGCCAGTCTAAGGTATCTAAATCTAAATAGTTGGTCGGCTCATCTAATAATAGAAGTTGTGGCTTTTGTAAAAGCAATTTCACAAAAGCTAACCGGGTCTTTTCACCACCAGAAAGTGCTGCAACCTGCTTCTGCCAAGTGGCTTCTGGGAAGTGAAAACCATTTAGAACACTCTTGATATCAGCTTGGTAGGTATAACCACCTGCTTGTTCAAAATCAAATTGTAGTTGGTCGTATTGCTTGAGCAAAGCAGCATCATTTGGATGCTGGCTGATCTTTACTTGTAAGGCTTGCAGCTGCTTACCACGCGCAATCAGTGGTGCGAAGACGCCAGCCATGGCATCCCAGATAGACTGGCTGCCGCCCAGTGCGTTTTCTTGAGCAATGTATCCCACTTGAATGTCTTTATTAGTGGTAAATTGGCCATGACTTGAGGGTTGCTCACCAGTCATAATCCGCAGTAAAGTGGTTTTTCCGACACCATTGGCGCCAATTAAGCCAATTCTGGCGTCAGCATTAATGCTAAAATTAACATTTTTGAATAAAGTCGTGGCACCAAATTGTTGTGTCAGTTCATGTCCTTGTGCAATTATCATATTTTCTCACCTAAAACCCATTTTACCATAGTCGTTGGGACGCTTCCTAGCATCACTCAGCTGAAAAAATGGCTTTTTTTGCTAAGTTTGTGAAAATACCTTGAAAAAGCGTCCCGCTTTTGATTATGATAGATATACTTATCATTTATGTGCATGAATGAACAAATAGAAGCTTTTAAGTGGAGGGCTGAGATGGAAAAAGTAAAAATTCCAAGGGCAACGGCTAAAAGATTACCGCTCTATTACCGTTATTTGATTATTCTGAGCGAATCGGGTAAAGAAAAGGTTTCATCGACTGAATTGTCTGATGCAGTTCAAGTCGATAGTGCGTCAATTCGGCGCGACTTTTCGTACTTTGGGGCGCTAGGAAAACGTGGTTACGGTTATGATGTCAAGAACTTGTTAGGCTTCTTCAAGAAAATTTTGAATCAAGATACGCTAACTAACGTGGCTTTGGTTGGTGTTGGTAATTTGGGACATGCGTTACTTAACTATAATTTTAAGCGGAGTAATAATATTCGCATATCTTGTGCATTTGATATCGATAAGAATATCACGGGCCGCATCTTAAGTGGGGTTCCGGTATATGATATGAGTGAACTTAAGCAGCAACTGAGTGATCAGCAAATTTCAATTGCCGTATTAACCGTTCCGTCGCTACATGCCCAGAAAACAGCAGATGAAATGTTTGAAGCTGGCATCCAGGGAATTATGAATTTTACGCCTATTCGGATTTCAGCTCCTGCCAATGTCCGTGTTCAAAATGTTGATTTAGCAACTGAGCTCCAGACCTTAATTTATTTTCTGGATTCAGATAAACAAGACCATTAACGTACTTAACAGCTTGCCCTCAATGGTTAAGCTGTTTTTTGTGAGTCGCTTTATTCCTCTGATGAGCAGTTAGCACTCCGAGGATAAAACTGCTATTTTTTTCTTGCAAAACGAAACTGAAAAGGTTATTATTTAGATTGTAAGTTAGCACTTGGAAAATAAGAGTGCTAATCATTAACAAATAAATGTTTTATCTTTACAGGAGGGATTATCGTGTTACAACCAATTGGTGATCGCGTAGTCGTCGAAGTCAAAGCAGAAGAAGAAAAAACGGTTGGTGGCATTGTCTTAGCTTCCAATGCGAAGGAAAAGCCAACAGAAGGCAAAGTTGTTGCAGTCGGTGCTGGCAGCCACGCTGATAATGGGGAACTGATTCCGATGAGCGTTAAGACTGGTGATGTGGTCTTATATGATAAGTTTTCAGGTACCAATGTTAAATATGAAGGCCAAAAGTACTTGGTCTTGCATGAAAAAGATATTTTAGCAATTGTGAAATAGAGGAGACAAATATGGCTAAAGATATTAAATTCTCAGAAGACGCAAGAGCATCCCTCATTAAGGGTGTAGATAAGTTAGCAGATACAGTTAAAACGACCATTGGTCCTAAGGGCCGCAATGTGGTTTTGGAACAAACTTATGGCAATCCCGAGATTACTAATGATGGGGTTACCATTGCCAAAGCCATTGAGCTAAAGGATCACTATGAGAACTTAGGTGCTAAGTTAGTTGCCGAAGCTGCTCAAAAGACCAATGACATTGCTGGTGATGGGACGACCACGGCCACTGTTTTGACGCAGGCTATTGTCCGTGAAGGGATGAAGAACGTTACTGCTGGTGCCAATCCAGTCGGTATCCGCCGCGGGATTGAGAAGGCTACCGAGGCTGCTGTTAGCGAATTGCATAAAATTAGTCATAAGGTTTCTTCACAAGACCAAATCGCGCAAGTCGCTTCAGTTTCATCTTCTTCAAAGGAAATCGGTAAGTTAATTGCTGATGCCATGGAGAAGGTTGGTCATGATGGTGTCATCACGATTGAAGACTCACGTGGGATTGATACGGAATTATCAGTCGTTGAAGGGATGCAATTTGATCGTGGTTACTTGTCACAATATATGGTGACAGATAATGACAAGATGGAAGCAGACCTTGATAACCCGTACATTTTGATTACGGATAAGAAGATTTCTAACATTCAAGATGTGTTGCCATTGTTGCAAGAGATTGTGCAACAAGGTAAATCACTGCTCATCATTGCCGATGATGTTGCTGGGGAAGCTTTACCAACCTTGGTTTTGAACAAGATTCGTGGTACCTTCAATGTGGTTGCGGTTAAGGCACCTGGCTTTGGTGACCGTCGTAAGGAACAACTTGAAGATATTGCTGCTTTAACTGGTGGGACAGTCATCACCTCTGACTTGGGTCTTGAACTTAAGGACACGAAGCTTGAACAATTAGGTCAAGCACGCCGTGTCACGATTACCAAGGACTCAACAACCATTGTTGATGGTGCCGGTGCTAGTGATGCCATTAAGGAACGTGAAGGCCTGATTAGAAAGCAAATTGCTGACACAACTTCTGACTTTGATAAGAAGAAGTTGCAAGAACGCTTGGCTAAGTTAACTGGTGGTGTGGCTGTGGTTCATGTTGGTGCCGCTACTGAGACCGAATTAAAAGAGCGTCGTTACCGGATTGAAGATGCTTTAAATGCGACCCGCGCTGCCGTTGAAGAAGGCTATGTTGCTGGTGGTGGTACTGCTTTAGTTAATGTTGAGAAGGCAGTTGCTGCAACCAAGGGTGATACGCCAGATGAAAAGACTGGAATTAGCATTGTCTTACGTGCCTTGGCTGCGCCAGTTCGTCAAATTGCTGAGAACGCTGGTAAAGATGGTGCGGTTATCTTAGACCATTTGGAACATGAGAAGCCAGAAGTTGGTTATAATGCTGCCACTGATAAGTGGGAAAACATGATTTCAGTTGGTATTATTGACCCGACCAAGGTAACTCGTTCGGCTTTGCAAAACGCTGCTTCGATTGCTGCTTTGTTGCTGACGACTGAAGCCGTTGTGGCTGAAATTCCTGAACCTAAGGAACCAGCTGCTCCAGCCGCTCCAGCTGCACCAGGGATGATGTAAATTAAACGTCATTAATTTAAAGAATAGCTCGTTCAGAGATTGAACGAGCTATTTTTTTGCGTATATAAAAGATGTACATCAGCAGCAAACCATAACAATCTGGCGAGATTGAAAATTATGACTGGGTTTTATCCAACAAAATGTCACAACGGGCGAACTTCAGGGCTTTAATCGCTTCTACATGAAATGGCTCTCCTGCTGGTAACAGTTAGGGAGCCAAAGAAAATTATTGGAGATTAGCCAAACAACGCATCACAAGGTCAGTATCTTGATTTTCCAACTCTTGGATGACATGTAAATAGGTGTTCTGAGTAGTGGTCATACTCGAATGTCCGAGGCGTCTGGACACACTAGCAATAGACACACCGGCGAAGAGCAACAGAGAAGCATGCGTATGCCGCAAGCCGTGGATTGAAATAACAGTAATGCCGAGCGTTTTGCAATGTCGCGCTAAAATACAATTTGGAGTAGAATTGTAAATCTTTTGCCCCTCATTCACAAAAATGGGCTTATCTGTTGGCTTATCCTTGATTAATCCTGCGAACTGAATGGCCGTCATCCAATCTAGAGACACTTTACGAACAGATGATTGATTTTTAGTCGGCTGGAATCCACCATTTTCTTTGTAGTTCCATGTTTTATTGATAGAAATTGTTTGTCGAGCAAAGTCAAAGTCTGCAGGTGTGAGGCCAAGTGCTTCTGAAAAACGAAGCCCGGTTTTTGCTATTAAAAGAATTAGCCAATCCCAGTTGATTTCTTTCTTTAAATTCAAGTGACCAAGTAATGACTGTAATTCAAATTGGTTAAGGAATTTACTCTTTTTGGGACGTGGAGCTTTTCCCTTGATGATTGCTCGCCGTGTGGGATCACGATCGATAAAGCCCTCATCAACTGCATCCAAGATAGCTGCTTTCACATGATGGTGGAAGTCCATCGTTGTTGTACGCTCGTGGTATTTAGCATAATCATTTAACAGGATTTGATATGACAGACGAGTCACATCACAAAGTTTGAGGCCTGGGGCAAGTTGCTGCAACCATTGCAGACTAAGTTGATACTTCTTCATGGTTACATCACGGATTGCTCCGAATTTGTAGGTTGCTACCCACTTTTTAAAGTAGGTACATAACAATTCTTGGTTATTCATGGTATTTTCCATCCTTTCGTATTCATTTATATATTTTAATCTTGCTTACGTTGATGAAG
>DIDI01000051.1 GCA_002418055.1 Lactobacillus sp. UBA5804
AACAGTGGAGAGACTGATAGTGCACATATCGATACGCCGAGCATTGCCAAAACGAGCTAATTATTAGCCAAACATCCCAAGACTCAAATTAAAGTGGTAGTGATTGGTGAAGTTGGCTTATTAACGGCTTTACACTCACACGCTGAGATTGGTTTAGATGGTCAACATCCGGATTGTGTGATTGTTGGTATGGATACTGATTTAACGTATCATAAAATCCGTACTGCTACGAGAGCAATTCGTCAGGGGGCAATTTTTATCGGTACGAATGCAGATTTGAATTTACCAGCTGGAGCAGAATTGTTACCTGGAAATGGTTCACAGTGTGCCATGATCGCTGCAGCTAGCGGAGTTCAACCAATTTTTATCGGTAAGCCTGAGCGTATTATCATTGACTATGCTTTAGCGCAATTTGGTTGGCAACGATCCGACGCAATTATTGTGGGTGATAATTATGATACCGATATTCGTGCCGGTTTTAATGCAGATGTTGCAACCCTGCTCACGCTGACTGGCGTGACGACTGCTGCAGACTTGGTGGGTAAACGTCAGCCAACACGGGTTGTCAATAATCTAGATGAGTATGTATTATGAAATTAAACAGATTAGTTGTACCGATTTATCATTTTTTGTTTGCACTTGCGAGTAGCGTCGTGGGTGCGATTATTGTAAGTTGGCCTTTGCTGGCATTGTTCGTACTAGTACAGAAAACTTATGAAACGGTTAAGTTATCAGTTGCACAGGTGATGGCTAACTACAATCAGCTGCTGTGGTATCTCGTTTGGCCGTTTAAAAAGACCCTGCAGATGACCAATTTTCCGACTTCATCACGCGCCGCAGTACATTTTGCAGCTTGTAAACAACTGTTTTTGCTGGCTATTGCGGTTTTTTTGGGATGTCTCGTTTTCCAGTGGTATCAAAATCATCATGGTAATAAAAAACGCTGGGCACTGAGTAAAACGACCAGTCTAGTTTTATTACTCCTGCCAATCATGGTACTACCATTTGCTTTATCCAACTTTGATGCTTTTTTTGTTGCCTTCCATCATTTGCTATTCAATAATTCAGATTGGCTCTTTGACCCTGTAACAGATCCAATTATCAATGTTTTAACTGAGGGCTTCTTCTCGGCTTGTTTTGCAGTAGCTGGTATTATTTATGAACTATATTTTGCCGAAAAGTTATTATCACGTTAGTTAAAAATGTAAAAAAAAAAAGAATTCCTTAATGGAATTCTTTTTTAAGTGCTAGGCGTTTTCTTAAGCTGACAATTAGAATAGGGACGACTGATACTAAGATAATACCGATAACAATCAAGGAGAAGTGTTCTTTGACAATAGGGAAGTTTCCAAAAAAATGCCCGACTAGACTAAAGAGTCCTGTCCACAAGACGCCACCGAGAATGTTGTAGGTTACGAAATGGCCGTAGTGCATTTTGCTACCACCTGAAATAAATGGCACAAAGGTCCGAATGAATGGAATAAAGCGCCCAATGACGATGGTAATCGATCCGTGTCGTTCAAAGAAGGCCTCTGCCGCTTGGCGATTTTTTTCATTAATCAGCCGATTGAACCAACGGTACTTTTTACCAGCATGATTGGTGAAGCGCGCACCAATTTCGTAGTTAATGGTGTCGCCGAGGATTGCTGCAGCTAGGAAGGTGAGATAAACGAGCCAAGGGTTGAGACCGTACTTAGGATTAGCTGCCATGGCTGCAGCTGCAAAGATTAGGGAATCCCCAGGTAGAAAAGGAAAGATAACTAAACCGGTTTCAATGAAGATAACCGCGAACATTAATAGATACGACCAATCACCAAATTGATTAACAATTGTAATGAGATGAGTGTCGATATGTAAAATAAAATCAATCAGTGGCATCTTGAACTCCTTTTTAGTGACTTATAATGACTGTAAGTTTGGATTTTTATCCGGAAATAGTTGCCGCATAATAGCGTGAATGGCAGTTTGGGCTTCGCCGAAACCAACCCCAATCAAAGGTACGCGTCCAGGATAAGTAGTGACATCGCCCACTGCATAAATTCCCTCGACATTAGTCGCCATAGTACGGTCAACAAATACATTCGTTGCATTGCTATTGACCCCCCAGTTACCGACTAGCCGGTTGTTAGCGCGAAAGCCATAAGCTACAATAATTTGGTCGAAGTCACGATAAATAATTGTTTGATCACCTAGACGCTTTAGACCGATATGTAGTTGCTTATTTTGCCAAGTGATACTATGTGGCAAATAAGGCGTTAGAATTTCGACATTTTCCTGTGACTGCAGTGTCGCTAGTGTAGACTCCAACCCCCGAAAATGTTCGCGTCGGTGGATTAGCCTAACTGTTGATACTTGGCTAAGGCCTTTTGCCCAATCTAGAGCGGAATCACCCCCACCGAAAATACCAATCGTTTGATTAGCAAAAGGCTTAATATTACGAACATAATAATGTACTTTAGCTGTCATTTCAGCTGACATTGGTAATGGAAATTGTTTTGGCTTAAAGCTACCAGCGCCAGTCGCAATAATGATGCTACGTGCTTGACAAGTCTGATCAATTAAAAAGTGTGAATCGACTTTAGTGACTTGTTTGACAGGATGTTTCAATTCAAGGCTAACGGTACTGGGGATGCTAGTATGTAGACGCTTGATCAGATCAGCAGCAATAATTTGCTGATAAACAGGGATGTTAACAATCTCTTTAAAAGGATAGAGAAACTCGGGTTGCCCACCGACCTCTGCAAGTGAATCAAATAGGACGGTATTTAGGCCATTTAAGGCGGCATAGCCGGCGGTAAACAAGCCAACCGGACCAGCGCCAATAATGGCTAAGTCGAAAGCTTTGATAGTTATAACCTCTTTCTATAAACGTGATGTTTCTACTTTAACATGAAAGCTTTCTGGATATTTCAATTTTTTGCTTGCCATGGCAAAAAAATAGGAGTAATCTATTGAAGTCGCCTTCGGGAGACAGCCAATGAGGCTGCTGAGCAAATTATTGCTGCTGATCTGATCAAGCGTCTACATACTAGCATCCCCAGTACCGTTAGCCTTGAATTGAAACATCCTGTCAAACAAGTCACTAAAGTCGATTCACACTTTTTAATTGATCAGACTTGTCAAGCACGTAGCATCATTATTGCGACTGGCGCTGGTAGCTTTAAGCCAAAACAATTTCCATTACCAAA
>DIDI01000026.1 GCA_002418055.1 Lactobacillus sp. UBA5804
ACAATGCCGATGTACCTGTGGGATCTTTCTTGTCGGAAGGAATTGATTCTAGCTATATTACCAGCATTTTGAATCCGGATGATGTTTTTTCAATTAGCTTTGACGACGCGACTTATAACGAAGCTTCTAAAGCAAAAGCCTTGGCTGATATCAAGGGCTGGCGCTTTTATGGCGATCAAGTGCATGCTGAGGAAGCCATGCATGACTTTCCCGAAATGCAATATCACATGGATGAACCGGATGCGAATCCTTCGATTATCCCTTTGTGGTACCTTTGTAAATTAGCACGCAAGCACGTTACGGTGGCGTTATCAGGCGAAGGAGCAGATGAGTTGTTTGCTGGCTATGTGAATTATGGCATGCATACGCATCATTCAACAATTAAGCGATTAACGGCTAAATTACGCCACTTGGCACCAAGCAAACAGTTGAAACTAGCTCGGGTGATTAAAAAATTACCTAGTTTTCCGGGTAAAGTGCACCTTTATACTAATTTGGCCAAACCAGCTGATTTTTATGTCGGGCAATCGGTTATTTATGATATGGATTATCCGACCATTTTTACGAGCCGGGATGCTAATCAAATTTTAAAAACTGATTTTCAAAATGATTTAACTGTCAATCAGCTCTACCAAGCTGATTTTGCAAAAGTAGCGGATTGTGATCACGTTAAGCAAATGCAATATATTGACTTGCATCACTTTATGCTTAACGATATTGAACAAAAAGCCGATAAAATCTCGATGGCGCATTCATTGGAATTACGTGTTCCTTATTTAGACCGGAAGATTGCGGAACTCGCAAATTCCATCCCGACGGATTATCTAGTTAATGAACATGATACGAAGTATGCGCTACGCAAGGCTTCGGAGCGGGTACTACCAGCTGAATGGGCTAAGCGGCCTAAGCTTGGTTTTCCAACTCCGATTAAGCAGTGGCTACAAGAGCCCAAGTTCTATCAACAAGTTCGCGCCCTCTTTAAAGCCAGTTTTGTGAAGGAGATTTTTGATCAACCCGCAATTTTGGCATTGCTGGATGATAACTACCATGGTGATGGCAGTCATCGGCGGCAAGTTTGGACCATTTATACTTTTCTAGTATGGTACCAGCTATACTTCATAGATTGGGCCGGGACGCTGAAAAAGTATGAACACGTGCAACCTGAGGTAGCAGAATTGATAGCTCAAGGTAAGTTAATCTGATAAGGAGTGTAAATCACTTAAGATGACAGTTAAATTTACGCCAATTTTACTTGGCAGCGACATTAATGTGTACGGGATGGCACGTTCATTTCATGAATTATATGGTATTAAGGTCAAGGCCTTAGCTGATACCCAATTAGCTGCAACCCGATACTCAAAAATTGTGGACGTTGACTTGCATCACGGTTTTAGTGCTGATCCTGAATTTATGACGGTCATGCGTGAGCAGATGAAACAGTATCAAGATCACGCAGAACCGGTAATTTTAATTGCCTGTGGCGATGGCTACGCAGAATTATTAGCTAAGCATAAGGCAGAGCTACAAAAGACTTTTGTTGTTCCTTATATTGACTATGATTTGCTCGAAAAGCTGATTTCCAAAGAAGGCTTTTATCAGATTGCTGCCGAGTATGGTCTTCCATATCCGCAGACAAAGATTATTACCATGGCCGAGTATCAAGCGGATGCCTATTTAAACTTTGATTTCCAGTATCCAGTTGAGTTGAAACCGGAAGATCCGGTTTCATGGTTGAAGTGCCAATTTGAAGGTCGGAAGAAGGCCTTTACAATTCATGATGAGGCAGAGCTGACTGATATTGTTGGCAAAATTTACCATCACGGTTATACTGAGGACTTGATTTTACAAGACTTTATCCCTGGGGATGACTCTAATATGCGGGTGCTGAATGCCTATGTGGATCAAAACCATCAGGTGAAGATGATGTGTTTAGGCCATCCGCTCTTAGAGGACCCAACACCGCAATCTATCGGTAACTATATGGCGATCATGCCCGCTTATGATCAAAGCCTTTATGAGACCGTTCAAGCCTTTCTGGAGAAGCTACATTATACCGGGATGGCGAACTTCGATATCAAATATGATGCACGCGATGGCCAATACAAGTTCTTTGAGATTAATTTGCGTCAGGGCAGGTCAAGTTTCTATGTGACACTGAATGGCTATAATTTGGCCAAATGGTTCGTGGATGACTATGTTACTGGCAGCCTGCGTCAAGCAGAAACCGTCTATGCCAATAATTTAAAGACTGGTCATAAATTGTGGTTAGGTGTCCCGAAAAAAATCTTTGAAAAGTATGCTTATGATAATGAAACCAAACGTGAGGCCTTACATTTATTGCGTGAGGGCCGCTACGGCACAACGGTCTTTTATGACCAAGATCAGACATTTAAGCGTTGGTTATTGATGAAGTATATGTTCCATAATTACTTCAAACGTTACCAGACTTATTATCAGGTTAATAAAGGCCAATATTTTGAGGCTGAAGCCAAAAAAGTAGCCTCAAAAGCAGATTAACGACTGCTTTTGAGTGAGATGAACCAAAAAAGACAACTTATTTTAATAAGTTGTCTTTTTTTGAAAGAATTTTTAAGACGAAAAATCTGGGCAATAACTAGGCGCTGTAGGCTTGGTACTAAAGCACAATATATGTATCATTGTCTTGCATAGAATACAATATCTAGTATTCGTGGTAGAATTTACTCAAGTTAGAGAGGAAGCAGTGATCATGTTAAAACCAGAAGTTTTGCGCGAAAGTATTGTGGCGGTTCCCGCTCCGAAGACATTTATTAAACGGGATGGTACGCGTTACCCATTTGAGGTTTTTAAGTTGCAGCTTGTCTTGGAGTCACTTGATTTAGTTGATGAAGCCCCAGCAATCATTACGCACCTTTTGGGAAAATTGACGACACCAGCCGTAGCTGCGGCGACCGTGGCTGCTGCTTTTAAGGCAAGTTTAAATGAACTGGGCTATTTATCACACGCCAAGGCGTATGCCCAGTACCGCCAGCATGATGAAGCGGATTGGGATGAGCAGACGGATACTCGGGCACGCTTAGCGCGGATGGTATCAGGCGATCCGACCATTCTGAATGAAAATGCCAATAAAGACTCGGATGTTTTTAGCACTAAGCGAGACTTAACCGCTGGGACCGTTGGTAAAACGGTCGGACTAACCATGATGCCACTGCACCTGGCTAAAGCGCATTTGCGCGGCGATATTCACTGGCACGATTTAGACTACACTCCGTTATCACCAATGACTAACTGTTGTTTGATTGATTTTAAGGAAATGCTGACACATGGCTTTAAGATTGGAAATGCCATGATGACGAGCCCTAATTCGATTAATGTGGCGACGAGTCAGGTGGCACAAATTATTGCGAATGTCGCATCTAGTCAATATGGTGGGTGTTCGTTTGATCGGGCGGATGAAGTACTAGCACCATTTGCGCAGAAGAGCTATGACAAGCATTTAGCTGACATTAAGCCGTTTATTGCCGATTCCGAACAAGCTAAGCGGTTTGCCATTAGTCGCACCAAGAAAGATATTTATGATGCGATGCAAAGCCTGGAGTACGAAGTTAATACCATGTTCTCAACGCAAGGCCAAACCCCATTTACTTCAGTTGGTTTTGGCTTAGGGACTTCTTGGATTGAACGTGAGATTCAAAAAGATATCTTAAAGATTCGGATTGCTGGGTTAGGCAAGGAACATCGGACCGCGATTTTCCCGAAATTGATTTTCACTTTGAAAGCAGGACTTAATTTACACCCTGGTGAACCTAACTATGATATTAAAAAGCTGGCCGTTGAGTGTTCTACGAAGCGGATGTATCCTGACGTTTTGAGCTATGATACCTTGAAAAAGATTACTGGATCCTTTAAGTGTCCGATGGGCTGTCGTTCTTTCTTACAAGGTTGGAAAGATGCGCAAGGCAAGGAAGTCAATTCAGGGCGGATGAACTTAGGGGTGGTAACGGCTAATTTACCTCGGGTTGCCATGGAAAGTCATGGCGACAAACAACTTTTCTGGGAAATTTTTAATGACTTAATGCAAACTTGCCATGAGGCCTTAGCGTTTAAAGGTCGTCGGGCTGCACAAGCCAAGCCAATTAATGCACCGATTTTGTATCAATACGGGGCCTTTGGCAAACGTTTAGCCGAGGATGGTACTGTGAATGATCTCTTTAAGAATGGTCGTGCCACGATATCTCTGGGCTACATTGGTCTGTATGAAGTTGGTAGCGTCTTCTATGGCCCGAATTGGGAACACAATCAAGAGGCACATGATTTTACAGTTGAAATTGTGAAACGGATGCACGATTTATGTGTCAAATGGGAACGCGAAGATGCGGATCACTGGCATTACAGTGTGTACTCTACCCCAAGTGAGAGTTTGACGGACCGTTTTTGCCGCTTAGATAAAGCGCGCTTTGGTCAGGTGAAAGATATTACGGATAAGGATTACTACACGAACTCTTTCCATTACGATGTTCGTAAGCACCCGACGCCATTTGAAAAACTCGACTTTGAAAAGGCGTATCCTTATTATGCAGCTGGTGGTTTTATCCACTATTGTGAATATCCGAATTTAAAACAGAATCCGGCAGCACTTGAAGCCGTTTGGGACTATGGCTATGACAAGATTGGGTATTTGGGAACTAATACGCCGATTGATAAATGCTATAAGTGTGGTTTTGCTGGTGAGTTTAAAGCGACTGCTAAGGGCTTCCAGTGTCCCGTTTGTGGTAACCATGATCCGCAGACTTGTGATTGTGTCAAGCGGACCTGTGGCTATTTAGGGAATC
>DIDI01000023.1:0-1223 GCA_002418055.1 Lactobacillus sp. UBA5804
ACAATGCCGATGTACCTGTGGGCTCTTTCTTGTCGGAAGGAATTGATTCGAGCTATATTACCAGCATTTTGAATCCGGATGATGTTTTTTCAATTAGCTTTGACGATGCGACTTATAACGAAGCTTCTAAAGCAAAAGCCTTGGCTGATATCAAGGGTTGGCGCTTTTATGGCGATCAAGTGCATGCTGAGGAAGCCATGCATGACTTTCCCGAAATGCAATATCACATGGATGAACCGGATGCGAATCCTTCGATTATCCCTTTGTGGTACCTTTGTAAATTAGCACGCAAGCACGTTACGGTGGCGTTATCAGGCGAAGGAGCAGATGAGTTGTTTGCTGGCTATGTGAATTATGGCATGCATACGCATCATTCAGCGATTAAGCGATTAACGGCTAAATTACGCCACTTGGCACCAAGCAAACAATTGAAACTGGCTCGGGTGATTAAAAAATTACCTAGTTTTCCGGGTAAAGTGCACCTTTATACTAATTTGGCCAAACCAGCTGATTTTTATGTCGGGCAATCGGTTATTTATGATATGGATTATCCGACTATTTTTACGAGCCGGGATGCTAATCAAATTTTAAAAACTGATTTTCAAAATGATTTAACTGTCAATCAGCTCTACCAAGCTGATTTTGCAAAAGTAGCGGATTGTGATCACGTTAAGCAAATGCAATATATTGACTTGCATCACTTTATGCTTAACGATATTGAACAAAAAGCCGATAAAATCTCGATGGCGCATTCATTGGAATTACGTGTTCCTTATCTAGACCGGAACATTGCGGAACTCGCAAATTCCATCCCGACGGATTATCTAGTTAATGAACATGATACGAAGTATGCGCTACGCAAGGCTTCAGAGCGGGTACTACCAGCTGAATGGGCTAAGCGGCCTAAGCTTGGTTTCCCAACTCCGATTAAGCAGTGGCTACAAGAGCCCAAGTTCTATCAACAAGTTCGCGCCCTCTTTAAAGCCAGTTTTGTGAAGGAGATTTTTGATCAACCCGCAATTTTGGCATTGCTGGATGATAACTACCATGGTGATGGCAGTCATCGGCGGCAGGTTTGGACCATTTATACTTTTCTAGTTTGGTACCAGCTATACTTCATAGATTGGGCTGGGACGCTGAAAAAGTATGAACACGTGCAACCTGAGGTAGCAGAATTGATAGCTCAAGGTAAGTTAATCTAATAAGGAGTGTAAATCACTTAA
>DIDI01000023.1:1455-4713 GCA_002418055.1 Lactobacillus sp. UBA5804
ACTATGATTTGCTCGAAAAGCTCATTTCCAAAGAAGGCTTTTATCAGATTGCTGCCGAGTATGGTCTCCCATATCCGCAGACAAAGATTATTACCATGGCCGAGTATCAAGCTGATGCCTATTTAAACTTTGATTTCCAGTATCCAGTTGAGTTGAAACCGGAAGATCCGGTCTCATGGTTGAAGTGCCAATTTGAAGGGCGGAAGAAGGCCTTTACAATTCATGATGAGGCAGAGCTGACTGATATTGTTGGCAAAATTTACCATCATGGTTATACTGAAGACTTGATTTTACAAGACTTTATCCCTGGGGATGACTCTAATATGCGGGTGCTGAATGCCTATGTGGATCAAAACCATCAGGTGAAGATGATGTGTTTAGGCCATCCGCTCTTAGAGGACCCAACACCACAATCTATCGGTAACTATATGGCAATCATGCCCGCTTATGATCAAAGCCTTTATGAGACCGTTCAAGCCTTTCTGGAGAAGCTACATTATACCGGGATGGCGAACTTCGATATCAAATATGATGCACGCGATGGCCAATACAAGTTCTTTGAGATTAATTTGCGTCAGGGCAGGTCAAGTTTCTATGTGACACTGAATGGCTATAATTTGGCCAAATGGTTCGTGGATGACTATGTTACTGGCAGCCTGCGTCAAGCAGAAACCGTCTATGCCAATAATTTAAAGACTGGTCATAAATTGTGGTTAGGTGTCCCGAAAAAAATTTTTGAAAAGTATGCTTACGATAATGAAACCAAACGTGAGGCCTTACATTTATTGCGTGAGGGCCGCTATGGTACAACGGTCTTTTATGACCAAGATCAGACATTTAAGCGTTGGTTATTGATGAAGTATATGTTCCATAATTACTTCAAACGTTACCAGACTTATTATCAGGTTAATAAAGGCCAATATTTTGAGGCTGAAGCCAAAAAAGTAGCCTCAAAAGCAGATTAACGACTGCTTTTGAGTGAGATGAACCAAAAAAGACAACTTATTTTATAAGTCGTCTTTTTTTAAAAGAATTTTTAAGACGAAAAATCTGGGCAATAACTAGGCGCTGTAGGCTTGGTACTAAAACACAATATATGTATCATTGTCTTGCATAGAATACAATATCTAGTATTCGTGGTAGAATTTACTCAAGCTAGAGAGGAAGCAGTGATCATGTTAAAACCAGAAGTTTTGCGCGAAAGTATTGTGGCGGTTCCCGCTCCGAAGACGTTTATTAAACGGGATGGTACGCGTTACCCATTTGAGGTTTTTAAGTTGCAGCTTGTCTTGGAGTCACTTGATTTAGTTGATGAAGCCCCAGCAATCATTACGCACCTTTTGGGAAAATTGACGACACCAGCCGTAGCTGCGGCGACCGTGGCTACTGCCTTTAAGGCAAGTTTAAATGAACTGGGCTATTTATCACAGGCCAAGGCGTATGCCCAGTACCGCCAACATGATGAGGCGGATTGGGATGAGCAGACGGATACTCGGGCACGTTTAGCGCGGATGGTATCAGGTGATCCGACCATTCTGAATGAAAATGCCAATAAAGACTCGGATGTTTTTAGCACTAAGCGAGACTTAACCGCTGGCACCGTTGGTAAAACGGTCGGGCTAACCATGATGCCACTGCACCTGGCTAAAGCGCATTTGCGCGGCGATATTCACTGGCACGATTTAGACTACACCCCGTTATCACCAATGACTAACTGTTGTTTGATTGATTTTAAGGAAATGCTGACACATGGCTTTAAGATTGGAAATGCTATGATGACGAGCCCTAATTCGATTAATGTGGCGACGAGTCAGGTGGCTCAAATTATTGCGAATGTCGCATCTAGTCAATATGGTGGGTGTTCGTTTGATCGGGCGGATGAAGTATTAGCACCATTTGCGCAGAAGAGCTATGACAAGCATTTAGCTGACATTAAACCGTTTATTGCCGATTCCGAACAAGCTAAGCGGTTTGCCATTAGTCGCACCAAGAAAGATATTTATGATGCGATGCAAAGCTTGGAGTACGAAGTTAATACCATGTTCTCAACGCAAGGCCAAACCCCATTTACTTCAGTTGGTTTTGGCCTAGGGACTTCTTGGATTGAACGTGAGATTCAAAAAGATATCTTAAAGATTCGGATTGCTGGGTTAGGCAAGGAACATCGAACCGCGATTTTCCCGAAATTGATTTTCACTTTGAAAGCAGGGCTTAATTTACACCCTGGTGAACCTAACTATGATATTAAAAAGCTGGCCGTTGAGTGTTCTACGAAGCGGATGTATCCTGACGTTTTGAGCTATGATACCTTGAAAAAGATTACTGGATCCTTTAAGTGTCCGATGGGCTGTCGTTCTTTCTTACAAGGTTGGAAAGATGCGCAAGGCAAGGAAGTCAATTCAGGGCGGATGAACCTAGGGGTGGTAACGGCTAATTTACCTCGGGTTGCCATGGAAAGTCATGGCGACAAACAACTTTTCTGGGAAATTTTTAATGACTTAATGCAAACTTGCCACGAGGCCTTAGCGTTTAAAGGGCGTCGGGCTGCAGAAGCTAAGCCAATTAATGCACCGATTTTGTATCAATATGGGGCCTTTGGCAAACGTTTAGCCGAGGATGGTACTGTGAATGATCTCTTTAAGAATGGTCGTGCCACGATGTCTCTGGGCTACATTGGCCTGTATGAAGTTGGTAGCGTCTTCTATGGTCCGAATTGGGAGCACAATCAAGAGGCACATGATTTTACAGTTGAAATTGTGAAACGGATGCACGACTTATGTGGCAAGTGGGAACGCGAAGATGCGGATCACTGGCATTACAGTGTGTACTCTACCCCAAGTGAGAGTTTGACGGACCGTTTTTGCCGGTTAGATAAAGCGCGCTTTGGTCAGGTGAAAGATATTACCGATAAGGATTATTACACAAACTCTTTCCATTACGATGTTCGTAAGCACCCGACGCCGTTTGAAAAACTCGACTTTGAAAAGGCTTATCCTTATTATGCAGCTGGTGGTTTTATTCACTATTGTGAATATCCGAATTTAAAACAGAATCCGGCAGCGCTTGAAGCTGTTTGGGACTATGGCTATGACAAGATTGGGTATTTGGGAACTAATACGCCGATTGATAAATGCTACAAGTGTGGTTTTGCTGGTGAGTTTAAAGCGACTGCTAAGGGCTTCCAGTGTCCCGTTTGTGGTAACCATGATCCGCAGACTTGTGATTGTGTCAAGCGAACCTGTGGCTATTTAGGGAATC
>DIDI01000054.1:0-26380 GCA_002418055.1 Lactobacillus sp. UBA5804
AATTGGAGTAGTCTCAGCTGGGCCAAGGTAGTCGAAATTCAGTCCGGCATCAGCTAATGCCTGCACTAATTTTTGCGCGACGGGCTGAGCGAAATAGGTAGTTAACGATACTGCAATCGTCGTCCCTATTGTAGCGATTGTAGCGAGTTCTTGCACGTCAGCAGCCATAATCTTAGGAAGATTTTTAAACTTTTGACTAATCAGCTTAGCCGCCTTCGCCCCAACATGATCAATTCCTAAG
The DNA here is from genome assembly GCA_002418055.1 of Lactobacillus sp. UBA5804. Lineage (GTDB taxonomy): Bacteria > Bacillota > Bacilli > Lactobacillales > Lactobacillaceae > Lactobacillus. Next base: position 242 of record DIDI01000054.1, read on the forward strand.
CCAGTCAGCAGTAATTCGACCGAATTTTGTTTAGAGTGCTCTAAAGCTTGCAACAAGTTCTGAATAGATTTTGCTTTGAAGCGCGGTAACGTACTTAGGTCATCAGCCGTCAGATAATACAAATCAGCGACGTTGCTCACCAGATGCTGGTCGAGCAACTGCCGTACTAGTTTTGGACCAAGGCCCGCAATATTCATAGCTGGCCGAGAAGCAAAGTGCGTGATACTTTCTTCCACCTGAGCAGGACAAGCCGGATTCAGACAGCGCAAGGCCACTTCACCTTTCAAATGCACCAGTGGCTGCTGGCAAGACGGGCACTTTTCCGGAATAACAGCTGGCTGACTGTCTGCTGGACGCTTAGACAGCACCACCATGGAAATTTCCGGAATAATATCCCCGGCCTTATGCAATTTGACCGTGTCACCAAGCCGCACATCTTTTTGCTGTAGGAGCGTTTGATTATGTAAAGAAGCTCGTGAAACCGTGGTTCCAGCTAATAGCACGGGGTCCATCACGGCCGTCGGCGTCACCACGCCGGTTCGGCCAATAGTCCAATCTAAACTGCGTACGACCGTTTCACGCTCCTCTGGTGGAAATTTGTAGGCAATTTCCCAGCGGGGTGCTTTAACAGTTGCCCCTAATTGGCTTTGGAGCGCTAAATCATCAACTTTTAAGACAATCCCGTCAATTCCATAAGAAAGTTGACTACGCTGCGCCGTATAGGCATCAATCAAGGCTATAATATCGGTCATCCGGCTCAACTGACGACCGGCTGGATTCGTGTGAAACCCGAGTGCTGCCATCCCGGCAATCGCCTCGCGCTGCGTGGTAATATTTGCTGGTGGCTCTACCCACGTATAGATAAAGCTGCTCAGCTGGCGCGCTTTGGTAACTTTAGGGTCGAGTTGTCGCAGCGATCCCGCTGCAGCATTACGCGGATTCGCGAAGACCGGCTCTCCCGCTTCGTCGCGCTGCCGATTAAGCGCTAAAAAGGCTGCCTTCTCCATATAACACTCGCCGCGCACTTCCGTTGTCAGTGGCTGTGGGAGCGTCTGCGGCACATCCGCAATATAGCGTACATTGGCGGTAACATCTTCCCCCACACGGCCGTTGCCACGCGTTGAAGCCCGGGTAAGGCGTCCCTTGGTATATTCAAGTGACAAGGAGAGACCATCAATTTTGAGCTCGACATGATAAGCTACCGGGCCACCAACCAATTTTTGAATGCGGGCATCAAAAGCTGTTAGCTCGGCTTTTGAGAAAACGTCCCCCATGGATAACATCGGAATGGGGTGCACCACTTTAGGTAAATCCGATTTAATTTGACCACCGACACGTTGAGTAATCGAATCCGGTGTCACTAGCTCTGGAAACTGTGCTTCTAAGGCTAATAAGCGTTCATATCGCTGATCATACAGACTGTCCTCAACCTGCGGAGAATCACGCACATAGTATGCATCAGCCCAAGCATTTAACTCTGTCCTTAGCGCTGCTACTTCACTTTTCGCAGCTGCTAATGTTAAGTCTGCCATATTTTTGCACCCTCCTTTGAACCGCTGGTCACAACCGCTTAATTGGGGCAAAGGCCGCTAATAGCCGTTTAATGCCTTTACCAGAAAAAGCAATATCAAGCTCCATATCTTCACCGCTACCTGTGACCTTGGTCACAACCCCGCGCCCCCAAGCCTTATGCGCCACCTGATCCCCAATTTGCCAACCTTTTTTCTCAGCACCAACGGCACCAGCTGCTGGTTTAGCCGTATAGACTTGCGCTTCTGCGCGCTCTGTGGCACGCGCAAACGGTGCACTCATGCTTTGGAACGTGTTATTTGGATGCGGCGCACTAAGCTGTTTCAAATCAGCTGCATCAATCTCGCTCACAAACCGTGATTGTGGATTATTCTGAATCCGGCCGTACAGCATCCGTGAATAAGCACTGGTCATATACAAGACTTGCCTTGCCCGCGTGATGCCAACATAAGCTAACCGACGCTCTTCTTCAAGTTCACTCTCATCCATCAAGCTCCGTGATAGTGGAAATAAGCCATCTTCCATCCCTACCAAAAAGACCACTGGAAATTCGAGTCCTTTAGCAGCATGTAACGTCATCAGTGCCACTTGATTATCATCTTCGGCCAAATCATCCTGATCACTGAGCAGTGAGACTTCTGCTAAAAAATCGGTTAACGGCGTCGACGTTTCATCGCCGCTAGCTTCATAATGATCATCAAAGCGCTTCGTAACGGTCATAAATTCGTCTAAGTTTTCCAAACGGGTATCGGCTTCAATGGTGTGCTCTGCTTTAAGCGCATCGATATAACCAAAATCTGCTAGCAACTTGGCCGTTAAGCCCGTGACCGTATGATTCTGAGCAAAAGTAACCGCATCATGTAATTTATAACCAAAGTCGGCTAGCTTGGCTGCAGCACGAACATTGACTGCCGAATTCGCAATATTATCCATTGCGATGAGCGTTGAATAATGATTTTCGGCCGCAAACGCACTAAAGCGGTCCACACTAGAAGCGCCAATACCACGCTTAGGGACATTAATAATCCGGTTGAGACTCATGCTATCGGCTGGGTTAGCCACTAACCGCAAATAAGCCATCACATCTTTAATTTCTTTACGGTCGTAGAACTTATGTCCACCGACAATTTGATAAGGTAAATTTGACTTAACAAAAGCTTCTTCGACTGAACGTGATTGCGCGTTGGTCCGATAAAGTACAGCAAAATCGCGGTACTCACGGTGCTGCTCAGCAACTTGTGCTTGAATCTGGGCAATAATGAAATGTGCCTCATCATCCCCGCTCTGAGCCTGATAATACCGGACCTGTTCACCATCGCCTTGGTCTGTCCACAATTTTTTCGCGTTACGATGTTGATTGTGAGCAATGACGGCATTGGCAGCGCGCAAAATGTGACCAGTCGAACGGTAATTCTGCTCCAACTTCACCGTTTTAACACCGGCACTGCGGTAATCTTTTTCAAAATTGAGGATATTCTCCATATTGGCACCGCGCCAACCATAAATCGATTGATCAGCATCCCCGACGACACAAATATTGTGATACTTCTTAGCCAATAAATGGCAAAGTTCGTATTGCGCTTGATTGGTATCTTGATATTCATCCACCAAGATATATTGGAACTTATCTTGATAATAAGCCAGCACTGCCGGTTCTTGTTTAAAGAGCACCAATGTCTGCATAATCAGGTCATCAAAGTCCATAATCTGACCTTGGAAAAGGCGACGCTGGTACTGCTCATAAATTTTGGCAGTTATTTTTTCTAACGGACTATTGGCCGTTTGGGCAAAAGCTTGCGGAGTTAGCAAGGCATTTTTAGCATTCGAAATCAGTGACAAAATCCCCCGCGGATCGTACTGCTTCGGGTTAATATTCAAATCTTTTTCGATATGTTTAACCAAAGTCAGCTGTTCAGCTGAGTCCGCAATCGAAAAATTATGGCTATAACGAATTTTATCTGCATCACGGCGTAAAATTCGAACACAGAGCGCATGGAACGTCGACATCCAAATGTTGCCAGCTGCCGCACCCAAAAGTTGTGCTTCACGCTCACGCATTTCACTAGCCGCCTTATTGGTAAAGGTAATGGCTAAAATATGCCATGGGGCAATGCCATTTTCTTCAACCAAATAAGCAATGCGGCGTGTTAGGACCGAAGTCTTACCTGATCCGGCGCCAGCAACGACCAGTAACGGCCCCTCAGTGGCCTGTACTGCTTCACTTTGCTGCGGATTTAATCCTGCTAAAATTGCTTCTTTCGACATCTTGCTTCCCCTCACCAAACTCACGATAACTCATTTATTATAACAAAAAAGCCGCTCACTCCTCTAACAAGATGAGTAGACCTGGCTATTTTATCGATCATATTTTACTAAATCATACTGTTCAATAAGACGAATGAGCTTATCCGCATAATCAGGGTCGGTCGCATACCCATCCTGCACCAAAGCCTTAGCCTGTTGCTGGTAACCTCTAGCGGCTAACACATGACGATATTGCTGCGGATTCCAAGTCGTCCCCGATTGAAATAACCGAGCATGGGCCCGAATCGCGGCATCATAAGAATCGTAAATTTGAAACCGCGCCTTAATTGTTACCCAGCTGCCATTACGATATTCTTGAGTGCTCATTACGGCCGAGGTATTAGGATTAAAACCTTTAACACCAAACAAGTTATTGTACTTTTGAGATAGACTGCTTTGCCCATAATTACTTTCAAGACAAGCTTGCGCAATCGTGATGCTCGGAAGTAGTTGATAGCTCTTATCTACCCGAGCCGCAATAGGACCAATTTTGCGAATAAACGCTTTCCGCTGCCGAATCAACTTCAGCGCCGCTTCACGTTTAACGGCTTCCGCCTCTTGAATCTGCTGGGTCTGAATTGCTTGCCGGCGATAATAATGAAACGCCACAAATGCCGTCATCAAGACACACAAAATCGCAAAAACTTTAACAATCGTTAAAATGCTTTTGGAAACTTTTGAACGTCGGGCCATTGTACCATCCTTTGGCCAGTGCGAGGCACTGTTAAAAAATTATAATCAAAAAAGCCGCTACTAGCGCGACTTTCCTGCTAATGCGGGCGAGAAGACTCGAACTTCCACGATCTAAAGCGATCACAAGATCCTTAGTCTTGCGCGTCTGCCATTCCGCCACGCCCGCATAACAATACCATGTTAGCTCAAATTGATATTTTAGGCAAGTCTTTTTTCAGTTAACTTAAGCCGATTGAGGTCGCCTGAGTAGCTGCAAATGACCATGACAACGACCACAGCTGTAGCGTCTGGTGTTAATCCGCCGCACGCGATCATAATGACAGCCACAGCTCAGGCACTGATAATGATAACGGCGCATTTGGGGATGATACAGTCCCAGCGCTGGTGCATAGCGACTGCCGCCTACTTGGGCTAGTAAAGTCTTAAACGCCTGGCTACGGTGCTCATAAGGCTGCCCACTACAGTGTAAATGATAATGACAGAGCTCGTGCTTAATAATCCCAATGAGGGCCATCCGCTGCTCCGGAACCAGATAATGCGCATTAAATTCAAGATGATGATCACTTAACAAATAGCGGCCACCGGTCGTACGCAGACGTGAGTTAATCTTTACCCAGTGGTTAAATGGTCGGTGGAAAGTTTGCAGCGACACCTGCTCCACTAACGCTTGCAACTCCTGCTCAGTCATGACGGACTAGTTTCTGATACCAGCCGGCTGCCTGCGGCGTATTGAGGTGTTGTTTCAGCCAAATGACCAGCTGATGACGCAAAGACTGGCAACCCAGCCAAGTCCCAGCAAATAAATGGATGGTCTTCGATTGGCGACTCGGGTTACACAAAATGCTATCTGGATAAACATGTAGGCCATTTGATAAAACCTGTTCGTGATTCCCAGTAGTTAAGCCGCTGCGCTGGGCAATCTCTGTCACAGATAAGCTGTTGACACCCGCCATCGGATCAGCCGGATCAAAGTGAAAATCCAAATGCTGATAACCGTCTAGAATCGCCTTAATAAAGCTGTTCCCCGCTTCAGCCCCAATAATTGCGGCTGATAAATAGGTGGCATTTTCAAAGCCAATAAATGCTTGATTGGCTAACAACGGATCAAGCTGCGCCAAGACCCGGACATCAGTATCTAAATAAATACCACCCTCTTCAAATAAGACCCGGGCACGAATATAATCAGACACAAAGGCCCACTTTTTAGCACGATAAGCTTGCTCAATATAAGCATTCTCATGCATATCAAAGTTATGTTCATTCCACTCAATGATTTCATAGTCTGGTAGCCGGCGCCGCCAAGTCTTCAAACAGGACTGAATTAAGCTTGACTTGGGCTGGCGTCCTACCCAGACATAATGAATTTTTTTAGGAATCATCGTTGCACCCGCTTTCGTATTTTTTCGATAAATTGCGCTACATCATGATTAAAATCGAGTGGACAAGACCACATCAAACCTAGATAACAAACAAGCATCACAATCGTCCTCAGTCCCATGTTCAGGACTGCCGCTTGAAAGCAGGTAGGCCAGAAAAGTCCGACAACCAACGTCACGGATGCAACCAACAGGTAATAAGGAATATCGTGGAACAGCTGGCGAAAATGATAACCAGCCCGCACAATCCAGATGCGCAAGACCATGACTACAAATTCTGTCACTAAAATCGCCACCATGGCACCAGCTGCGCCATAAGTGCCATCAAGTAACACAGCTAGTAGCAACTCAAGGATGGCACCAATCACCACTGGAACGGCATATTCTTTATCTAGTTTATTCGCCAAAGCATACTGATTAGCAAAGACGCCACCCACCGGAATCAGAATGATCGTCAAGCTGAAATAGGCCATTAACGGTGTCATCGGAATAAATTTTGCCCCGAAGAAAAATGGCACAAAGGCCGCGGTATTGGCTATCACAATGACGGCAAACAAACTTCCTAGCATGACCGTAACCTCGAGGGACTTCTTCAGTACCAGTTGTTGAGCACGTTTACCTTGAGCAGCCATCTTCGGCATAAGGACAATCGAAATACTCGTAATCACACCCAAGATCATGTTGGAAATGCGCTGCGAATTATCATAAAAGGCTACTTGCGTCGCCCCACTGAAAAGGCCCAAAATCGGTTTATCGAGTGAAGTGTAAATTTGGGTAGCAATCTGAGGAATCATCAAGGTCGCAATTGCTTTGGTGGTCGGCTTGAACTGGTAGAAATGCCAGGTCGGTCGTCCGACATAACGGTGGATATCAACCCAAAAAACGAGCGAGCCGAGCATCGTGGTAAGCGACATAATAAGTAAATATTTCCACAAATCGGCGGGGCTTTTAACTAATAGCAAAATCAGTACGACACTAGTGAGCTTAACCGCCGTATTCCGTAGTACGACACGGCCAAAGTCGGCGAGCCCTTGGAAAAACCAGGAAATATCAACCTGAGCAGAAATCAGAAATGGCACCATCAGCAAGATTTCTTGCCAATATTGCACCCGAAATACCAGTGCCACGACAATTGTTAAACTAATGGTAATGAGACCAGCAAGCGCCTGATAGTACCATAAGCCCCAAAAAGCTTGACTGACTTCGCCGGGTGCCCCAAAGGTCTGCAAACGTGAAATGGTCCGGCTCCCAATATAGGTTAGAGACAGAATGCAAAGCACCATCAAAAATTGCATGGTATTATTAACACTCGCATAGACCCCATAAGTTTCCGGTCCCAAAGTCCGCGCTAAATAAGGCACCGTAATGAGCGGTACTAGTACCAAAAACAGTTGATAAATCGCATTATAAAAAATGTTTAACAGCGTTCGTTTCACATTGCCCTCGTCATATAGTCAAAAATTCGCTGACAACTATCACCACTCACTTGTTGGGTCAGCTTTCGCCACTGCTGACGCTGCTGCTGGTAAGCTGGGCTAGCTAATTGCCCCAAGGCCGCAATCAGCGCAGCTTGTGAGTCAACTTTGATGCCAGGAGTCACTTGCTCATATGGACCCATTAATAAACCACGCGTTTGCTGATAAGCTGGCAATAAATTGGTCACAAACACGAGTGGCCGATCCAGTAATAAATAATCGAAATAAACCGATGAAAAATCGGTGATTAAAAAGTCAGTCGATCCCAAGATTTCATATAAATCCAGTTGCGCCTGCGATAACCATTCCTGATCTAACACGGCAATATGTGAATAGCTGCTAGCTAGTGGGGCTAATAAGCGCTGTTCATAGGGATGCAGTTTAACAATCAAATATTGGTGTCGTCCTGCTAGTGCTTGGTTGAGGTCATCCAATTGACCATCGGAGAAAGCAAAAAAGTTGCCTGCCTGCAGCTGTTTCAGAAGTTGTGCTTGAGCAAGTTCATAGCGAAATGTCGGTAAATAAATACCTAGCTGGGCACTAGCATCCGTCACTCCAAATAAGTCCGCTAGCAATTCTGCCTTGGTCTTAGCGGGATGCTGCAAGGCATCTAAGCGAGGGAAACCTAGCTTTTGATACTTATGCGTTTCAATCCCCATACAACTGGACATCAACGTCTCGTAAAGATCGCTACTTGAGCTAACGACGTCTGCAGTTCGATGCCACAAGCGTTCATTGCGTTGATTGTCACGTCGCTTCGTATTATTCGCCATCGTCCCCATCCGTTTGAGCGGAATCCCATGCCAAAACTGAATATTAAGCTGATGCCGTTTTACCTTGAATGGCTGATGGGTCGTGATGACGTAGCGGGCTGCCGCAATCCGCTGCCAGGTTGCCAATGATAAATGTGAAGATGGCCAAGGTTCAACCAAAGTCGTTTGATATTCGGGATGATGTAATTGAAGCCATTTATAAAACAAATAACCATTTGAGCCAGAACGGCCAGCACCATTTAAAATCACGATGGCATTAGTTTCCATTCCAGTAAAAATACAGTAGAATTTCATTACTGTCAAATAAAGTCGAAACAAAAAGTTTTTCATCATTAATTCTTTCTATCCCTATCAATCTCTTACTCATAAGCGTACCAAAAAAAGTCTGAGCTCGCTCAGACTTTTTATTAATTTTAGACTTTTTTTAGCAACCGCCGTTGCACTAATTTGACGACTTCAACAATCAAAATCATGAGGCAGCCCATTCCAATCACAACGCCCCATTGTTGCAAGTTCAATTCAGTGACGTCAAAGAATTTCGTCATAAATGGTAATTGTACCGCAGCCATTAACAGCGCTGAGAAGATAATCGCATAATTAAAGTGCCGGTTGACTAAGGTATGCCGATTGAAAATCGACTGTTGTAAGTGTTTTGAGTTAATCGCGTGGAAAAGCTGAATCAAGCCTAAAGTCAAGAAAGCCATAGTCAACGCATCAGCATGTTGCAAAGCTGGTTGTGACACGTGTGGTCCGACATTGAGACCAATGAGATAAGCGCCTAAAACAAGGAGACTTTCCAGCACCCCTTGATAGATGATGGCACTGGCCACACCGCCGCTAAAGAAATTAGATTTTTTACCACGTGGGCGGCGTTTCATGATGCCTGGTTCAACTGGCTCAACTCCTAAAGCAATCGCAGGTAGCGTATCCGTCACGAGGTTAATCCATAATAATTGGACAGGAGCCAGAATATCCCAACCAAGCATTGTCATCACGAAAACGGTTAATACTTCTCCGACATTACAACTCATTAAGTAGAGAATCGCCTTTTGAATGTTCGCAAAAACTTTACGTCCTTGTTTAATGGCCTCCACAATTGTCGCAAAGTTATCATCAGCTAGTACCATATCACTGGCACCTTTAGACACTTCGGTCCCGGTAATGCCCATGCCGATACCAATGTTAGCTTGTTTCAAGCTGGGGGCATCATTGACCCCATCACCCGTCATCGCCACAATCTTACCATTGGCTTGCCAGGCCTTAACAATCCGTACCTTATGTTCAGGTGACACCCGAGCGTAAACACTGTAGTCACCCACATGCTGCTTAAAGTCAGCTGGTGACATTTGATCAAGTTGCGCACCCGTAATCACCCGGTTTGCTTCATTCGGTCCTAGAATATCAAGCCGCTCTGCAATCGCTTGGGCGGTTACTTGATGATCACCCGTAATCATAATGGTCTTGATTCCGGCACGTCTAGCTTCCAGCACAGCTGCTTGAGCTTCGGGACGTTCAGGGTCAATCATGCCGACCAAACCAGCAAAAGTTAAGTCTTGCTCCACCGTCTCACTAGTTGCCTCGGCAAATGGCTGATCAACGACCTTATAAGCCAGGCCCAAAACCCGTAAGGCTTGCTTAGCCAAAGTTTTGTTAGTAGCCAGGACTTTTGCTTTGGCAGCTGCACTTAAATTGTTAACCCGCTTGAGTAATTCATCTGGAGCCCCCTTAACTGCGACATAATAGCGCTCACCCAAACGGTTGACGGTACTCATCATCTTGCGCTCTGAATCAAAGGGCACTTCTTGAACCCGTTCATGCGCCTGCAAGAATTCTGTTAATGGTAATTTTTGATTTAACGCGTACTGCACGAGGGCCGTTTCCGTTGGATCACCTAACAAATGTCCCTCGGCATCTAATTTCGTATCATTAGCCAGTACCATACTCATGAGTGCTGGCTGATCTAGGGCTAAAGCCGTTTTGGCAGACACCAGCTGATCATCATAATATAGCTGTTCCACGGTCATCTTATTTTGAGTCAGCGTCCCCGTTTTATCAGATGCAATGATGTCAGTTGCACCTAAGGTTTCAACTGCTGGCATTTTACGTACAATCGCCTGCCGTTTGGCCATCGTTTGAGTTCCTAAGGCCAAGATAATCGTCACAATAGCTGGTAACCCTTCAGGAATTGCGGCAACGGCAAGGGAAACCGCAACTAAAAACATATTCACTAGTAATTGATTTGTGGGCATTGTTCCCTGTTTGGTCCACAGCCCGGCAATGAAGACAACCACACAAATACCAAGAATCATGATGGTCAAGGTTTTCCCTAACTGGTTAAGATTCTCCTTGAGCGGGGTACTCGTTTCATCCGTATTATTAAGCAGCGTGGCAATCTTCCCGACTTCGGTCTTCATCCCAGTGGTGACGACCATCCCTTCGCCGCGGCCATAAGTCACATTGGTACTGGAATAAGCCATATTAACCCGATCGCCTAAGGCCACCCCTTCATCTGCTAAAGTGGTCTGCTTCTTTTCAACCGGTACCGATTCACCCGTCAGTGCAGCTTCTTCAATCTTTAAACTTTGCGCAGAGGTAATCCGTAAATCAGCGGGCACCACATCGCCTGCTTCTAGTAATACCAAATCGCCAGGAACTAGCTGCGTGGCCGGAATGGTGATAGTCTTACCGTCCCGGCGCACCTGGGCATTGGGCGTTGCCAACTTCTTCAGAGCCTCTATGGCTGCTTCTGAGCGGGCTTCCTGAAAAACGCCTAGTAGGGCATTTAACAACACCACAATTAAGATAATGGCCGCATCAGCCCATTCTCGCGCGACAATCCCGGACAAAGCTGCTGCTACTAACAGCACAATAATCATGAAATCTTTAAACTGATCAATAAAGCGTAAAAATAAGCCCCGCCGTTTCTGACTCGTTAAGCGGTTCTCACCATAACGGTGACGTAATTCATCTGCTTGCTTACTGGTCAACCCTGTTTCCAGTGATGAATGTTGTGCTAGCGCCACCTCTTCCGGTGTCTGTGCATAACTGTGTTTAGCCATTACTACTTAACCTCCTTGATAACAAAAAATGAGCCCCATATGCTTGCGCACATAAGTCTCACTTTTTAAGACAAGTCCAGAAGAAATCGTCACGACTTCTTCGGCTGTTGGACTTATCGCAATCGCTTGCTGTTACTCCCTTATGATGTGGTTATTATACCTGAAGGGCTAGCTTGCAAGCAACTAATTCGCTCTCTGACTGCTCGACTACTTAAAATCATCAAACAGACTAACTGGCAAACGCCGCTTATGCTTACTCTTATTCCACCAATTTTCAATAATGGTAGCAGCACGATCAGACACTTCACGCCCTTCTAAATAATCATCGATATCGTCATAGGTGACACCAAGCGCCACTTCGTCTGGCAAATCTGGTCGATTTTCTTCGAGATCGGCCGTAGGGGCCTTGAGATAAAGTTGCTCAGGACAATTAAGTTCTTTAAGCAGTGCCTTACCCTGACGCTTATTGAGCCGGAAAATAGGCGTAATATCAGCAGCACCATCACCATACTTGGTGTAAAAACCGCTAATATTTTCAGCCGCATGGTCGGTTCCCACCACTACGCCAGCGTGAGCACCAGCAATGGCATATTGCACCACCATCCGAATTCGCGCCTTTGCATTACCCTTATTGAAGTCGGTTAATGCCACGCCGGCATCAGCCAGACTAGCAGTCAAAGCATCTGTAGTAGCCTTAATATTCACAACTAAATCTTGGTCAGGTTGCTGAAACTTAATTGCAAGGGCCGCATCATCCGCATCAGCTTGGACGCCATAAGGTAAGCGGACCGCAATAAATTGATAATCCTGCTTGCCCGTTTCAGCCCGTAGTTCATTAATCGCTAATTGACATAATTTACCAGTCAAAGTCGAATCTTGGCCGCCAGAAATACCTAAAATGAGGCTCTTGAGCGCCGGATTAGCTTTGAGATAAGCTTTAATAAAATTAATTGATTTGCGAATTTCGACTTTGGGGTCAATTTCCGGCAAGACATGTTCATAAGCACAAATTTCTTTTTGTAATGGGCGCATATTATCGTTGACTTCTTTCTTGAATTTGGTGACGAATTTTTTCAATTAACCGCACCTTACTATCATACAACTCTTGAGATAAGTCTACTGGATACTCCTGCGGATTGAGACTACGTTTATATTCATCCCACAAGCCATCTAGTCCAGCAGCGGTATATTGCTTGATTGTTAATAACGAGGGCAGCTCATAGACCTGCTTCCCGGCAGCAAAAATATCGAGTAACAACGGACGCGCACTAAAGTTCTCCACCACTTTATTGATATAGGTGTATTCCGGATGGAACATGTAGAGTGAGGACATTGACTGTGGATCTTCACTGGCACGACCAATCCAGTCGCCTTCATTCTTCTTTTTAGTATTAGCTGAAATCCGCCAAACTTGTTTCTTACCGGGACTTGACACCTTAACGGCATTAGAAGAAATTTTAAGCGTATCACGCATTTTCCCAGTATCATCCGCAATGGCTACTAGCTTATAGACCGCACCTAAAGCCGGTTGGTCAAATGCGGTAATAAACTTCGTCCCAATACCCCAAACATCAATTTTGGCGCCTTGCATCTTGAGGTTAGTAATCGTCTCTTCATCTAAATCATTCGAGGCATAAATTTTAGCTTGCGAAAAACCAGCGCGATCCAGCTGTTTACGAACCTGCTTAGAGATATAGGCCATATCGCCGGAATCAATCCGCACCCCTTGAAAGTTGATGCGGTCACCCATTTCTTGTGCAACCTTAATTGCCATCGGCACACCACTACGAACCGTATCATACGTATCCACTAAAAAGACACAATCCCGATGAGTTTCCGCATACGCCTTAAAAGCGGCATATTCCGAACCAAATGCTTCCACCAGAGAATGCGCATGGGTACCTGAAGTTGGAATACCAAAGAGCTTACCAGCGCGGACGTTACTCGTCGCATCAAAACCGCCAATGTAGGCAGAACGAGCACCCCAAATCGCAGCATCAGCTTCTTGAGCTCGACGGGTTCCAAACTCCATTAAAGGATCGTCCCCAACGGCCAATTTGACCCGAGCTGCTTTCGTAGCCAGCAAGGTCTGAAAGTTCACAATATTTAAAATAGCTGTTTCCACCAGCTGACACTGAGCTAGTGGGCCTTCAACTTGTACCAGTGGCTCATGGGCAAAAACAAGTTCGCCTTCTTGCATTGAGCGCACGGACAAATCCATGTGGAAATGACGCAAATAATCGATAAAGTCAGCATCATAACCCTCAGTTTTCTCTAGATAAGCGAGATCACTTTCGGCAAATTTCAACTGCCGCAAGTAACCAACAATCCGCTCTAATCCAGCAAAAACAGCAAAGCCGTTACCAAAGGGCTCTTTACGATAAAAAACCTCAAAGACAGCATTACGATTGGCAATGCCCTTCTTAAAATAGGTATACATCATATTGATTTCATATAAGTCGGTATGAAGGACTAATGAATCAGCTTGATCATAATCTCGGTATAACATCGTCTGTGTAATGAACTACTCCTGTTCTATAGGCGATCCAGCGTTTGCTAGACCTAGTCGTACTGGTGATAAACCTTCAGAATGGCAGCTAATTGATTTGCCATACTAAAGTGAGTCATAACATAATTCTTTTGGCGCACTGCCATCGCCGCAAGCTCCGGGCGTGGTGTTTCAGCAGCTGCCCGCAGCTGCGCAGCGATACTAGCAGTATCTCCAACTTTAGCAATAAAACCGTGATCGGGTGCTGGAATCATTTGCTCAATATCACCAACCGCCGTACTCATAATCGGCACCAACTGATCACTCGCTTCTAGTAACACCAATGGAAAGCTCTCAGAATAGCTGGTTAATACCGCCAAATCCATGCGGCGATATAAATGATTAATTTGCGTTTGATTCAAAAAGCCATGAAAGGTCACTTCAGGTCCCAACCCCAGAGACTGTGCAAAATCACGTAAATGCGGTAATTCGCTACCGTCTCCGACAACATGGAGGCGAATCACGGGCTGTTTGACACTGGCTAAAGCTCGCAATAATAACTCTTGCCCTTTGACCCGTTCCGTCCGCGCAACATTAATCACATTAAAGTAATCATGCCGCTCTTTGGCCGGTAGTTGATTGCTCGGATGGAAAAAAATGCCATTATAGATCGTATGCACCCGTTCTGCTGGCAGCCCCACTTGCTTCACCAGTAGCTGGTTAAAGCGGTTGGTCACCGCTAAAACACTATCTGCTTGCCGTAGGGCCCGAAGATTAAGCTGGGTAAACAGCCAACCTGACAGACCACGGCCTTTAAAATCAAGCAGTGGATTCGAGTGCACTGTAACCACCCAATGAGCAGCAATGCGCCGGTGCACGAGCGCTAAGAACAAATTCGCCCGTGGCCCATGTGTATGTACCAGTTGATAATTCCCCGCGTTAATGAAACGTACCAGTTGTCCCAAACGTCCCAAGGCATAGCGACTCTGGGCACCTAGTACTGTTACTTTAATCCCGGCACTGCGGGCGGCTTCAGCCACTGGTCCCTCAGCCAAAGTAAGCAATTCAAAATCTTCACCAGCTCGCTTAGCTTGCCGCAACAAGTTCACAATATGCGACAAGCCGCCACCACGTTCTAGGCCAGCATTCACATGTAAAACTCTCATTTATGACTTCTTCCTAGCCTGCTTGACACGTACGACGAATTTGGGCAGCACCAGCATCCTGCCAAGGCGTGTCGGGTTGGTTAATAGCCGGTAAAGCCATTCCACGCGGAAATGCTGGAAAATTTCGGGTGCCCGCTTGACCGTGCCAGAAAAAACGTCAAAACTGCCCCCGACTCCCATCATCACCGCTGGTGTCTCAAGTTGCCGCAAACGCGCAATCAGCTGATCTTGCCGCGGAAAACCCAGTGCCGCAAAGACTAAATCCGGCTTGGTTTTCTTAATGCGGCGGGCGACCAGGTCGAGGTCATCTTTAAAGTAGCCATCTTCGGCCCCCACTAACTGGATACCACGATATTCACGCGCCAGCTTGGCTTGCACCTCACGAATAACACTGAGACGCGCACCAATGAGGTAAACTCGCAATTGCTTTTTAGCAGCAAGACGCATAAACCACGTAAAGAGATCATACCCCGTTACCCGTTCTTGCAATGGCTGTTTCAACCACTGTGACGCTTTGATGATTCCAATACCATCTGGTGTGATATAGTCAGCTTGTTCTTGTAAAATTTTAAGATATTCAGGATTTTCTTGGGCAGCCATTACAATCTCAGGATTGCCAGTCACGATAAAGGTCGATTCGTGCTTCGCTAAGCGGGCTTGAAAGACCGATTTAAATTGGTTGGTCGTTAAATTATCAAAGTTAACTCCCAGTACGTTCACTTTTTTCATATTTATTTCCTCACTGGTATTATTCATTCCTAATTTTAGCAAAAATTAGCGCCAGTTTAAAAAATGAAGCCATAAGTTTTACAATTTCTTCAAATGTGCTAAGCTAAAAATATTTATATGAAGGTATCAATTTATATTATAGGGGAAATAAAATGAAACGAGTCATTACTTATGGAACTTTTGATTTACTACATTATGGCCACATTCGCTTACTAAAGCGCGCCAAGGCATTAGGCGATTATCTCATTGTGGCCTTATCCACGGATGAATTTAATGCCTTGAAGAAGCACAAGGAAGCTTATAACTCTTACGCAGAGCGTAAATACATCCTTGAAGCCATTCGGTACGTTGATGAAGTCATCCCCGAAAAAGATTGGGCGCAAAAACAAACCGATATTCAAAAATACCAAATTAATACTTTCGTCATGGGGGATGACTGGACTGGCCAATTTGATTTTCTCAAGCCCTACTGTAAAGTCGTCTACCTTCCTCGTACACCCGGCATTTCCACTACTAAAATTAAGGCTGACTTAAAATAAAATACAAAAAAGCAGGCACTCTGTGAGGTGCTTGCTTTTTAATTATTTCGCAAAAGTAAATTCAAACCGCTCAGCCACATATTGTGCCCGGGTGTATTCAAACGGGGTGCCATCTTGCAACTGCGTAACTTGCCGGCGTGTAATGAGTGGCTCACCTTTACGGCACGCTAATAGTCGCGCATCGTTTTCATTGGCAATGGCTGCCGAAATATATTCTTTCACTTGTCCCAGCTTAAAACCTGCCTGGTCTTGCAAGGTCTGATAGAGATGTTCCGAAATATCTTCTTTTGAGAAAGCTGCTACCAAATGATACGGTATTGTCACCACTTCAGAACAAATCGGGCTATCATCCGCATACCGAATTCGTTCCATTCGTAGCACTTCAACGCCATCAGCCAATTGTAGCCGTTCTTTTTCCGAAACAGATGGTTTACCCACTTGATAAAAGAGCAATTTACTAGAGGGCGTTTGACCATTGGCACGCGTGATTTCGGTAAAGGACATGACCCCCGACATTTTCTCTTGTACCTTTTGGCTGGCTACGTAGGTGCCGCTCCCTAGCCGCCGCTCCAAAATCCCTTCATCTTCTAGCGTTTTAATGGCTTGACGCAAGGTCATGCGAGACACACCAAACTTCTTGGCTAAATCACGTTCCGCGGGAATGCGATCCCCAACATGATAAATGCGCCGCTCAACATCCCGTTTCAAGGAATTATGAATTTTGATGTACATTGGTTCTTCCATTTTGCAGCACCTCCAAGTATTAGCACTGGCTCAATTATATAATAGATTGGTCTATCTGAGAGTGAAAACGCTTAATTTAAGATAATTTTTTAGCATCCCATTTGACACCTAAGATATGAACATTCGGTGCCTTCTGACATTCCACTTCCATTCGAGCCTGATCACTTGCCAACACATTAGTCTTAAAGCTCGCATCATCTTGCACCGTGAGACCACTCCCGTTGGCATTCAAAATCAAGTCATGGCCTGCTAGCTGTGCTTTACCACTTAAGGCTAAGAAATATTGAAAATCACTTTGACCATTAAAGGTCACCCGGGTGGCATCACAACTCACCTGGTCTTGAAAATCGGCATGGGAATTAATAACCGTAGCCACTAGATGAAGTCGTACCTCATTAACGGTGATTAACCGATCAAGATAGCTGTTCTGAATAATTGCCCTGACGCGCTTTTCGAGATAAATGCCACCATCAAAGTGGCAATTCACAATATTAAGATAACAATCATCGCTCCCCTGCATGGCGGCATCGTCTTTAACACGCAAACAGCTGTCGAGCATATTAAGCCAAGTCTGACCATGGAGTAGCATCAGCTCCGCTTCTGAGTGATTAAAATCAAGCTCACAATTGGAGCTTTCAAAGGTATTGACGCTGCCATGAATCTGGCTGTGATTAATAATAGCTGTTCCTTTGCCATCAAGCGCAAGGGCACAATATTGATCCGACAAGTAATCAATCTCTGAATCGGCCATTTCGATGCGAAAATCAGATTGCGCAAACATGGAAACCGAGCCGCCTTTTATTTGCGTCCCATATAATTCCAACGTAACTTTACCGTTGGCACCAATTGCGGCCGTGTCAGAATGATTTCCCTTAATGACACAGTTGCGTAAACTCAAATAAGTATCAGCTTTTTCAGGAATGGACAAAGCATTGTGATCACTGCACGGATTTAAACAGAGATTCTCTAAAGTCACGAAGCGGCTATCCGGGGACACTTCAATATACCCAATAATCGTCGTGTCTTCTGGCATCCCGCCAGTCCCCTTGATAGTCACATCAGTCAGCATAATTCCTTGTGGTAATTCGTAAAATCCTGGCGCGAGCATCAACAAATCATCCCCGCGTAAATCTTTCAGGGCTGCTTGCCAGCTAATCTCGCCGCCACCGGCACCCACTCTAACAATTCTTGGCATGGACACCTTTCCTTTCTAAAGCTAAAGATAACTTTACATTGTAGCCGCTTTATCTCATAATAGCGAGCTTAATCACTCTGAAGATAAAAAAGGTGCCGGAAATACTTCCAGACACCACTTACGATAATATGAACCTGTTTGCGACCTTATTGGGTTAGCTGGATTCGAACCAGCGCATAATGACACCAAAAACCATTGCCTTACCACTTGGCTATAACCCAATCGATGGAGGAGGGTGGATTCGAACCGCCGAACTCAGAGAGAGCGGTTTTACAGACCGCCGCGTTTAGCCACTTCGCTACTCCTCCGTTGCACTTTTACCATATTACCGAAAAAAATGATAAAAGGCAAGTATGGCTTCCTAGTTGAGCTTCTTTTGTTACAAGTAAGCCGCTAAGTGCTTCATCCCAGCATCGATTTGGTCAAGGCTAGTGGCATATGAGAACCACAGATAGCCATCTAACGACCAAATAGAGACATAAGTGATTAAATGAGCCACAAAAAAAGATCAAGCTGCCTGCTTGATCTTTGGAATTGGGTTAGCTGGATTCGAACCAGCGCATAATGACACCAAAAACCATTGCCTTACCACTTGGCTATAACCCATCCACTGTTAAGCTTTTACTTGTCGCTCAACGTTTTCTATAATACCTAAAATTCGTGGCGACGTCAATACTTTTTTAAAAAAGGACTTATTTTGTACGCTTTTGCAGAGTTGCTGGCGGCCAACCAGATGCGACAAAGGAAACACGGGTACCTTCAATCGCCAATTTAACCCAAGCTGCATTCTTAAAACCAGGAAAATCGGTCGCAGCAGTTTCACTGCGCACATAGCGTGCTAATAAATCACCATGTGCCGCAATTAAAGTAGTCTGTCCGTCTGTCATCTCATCGACAATTTGAGAAACCGCACGACGCATCCGCATCAAGACATGTGCTACTGGCTCCATGGTTGCTTCCTCTTCAGACCCACCTTGGTTCCAGGGAAGTAAAAACTCATTACTCCCTTCAAAAATGCCATAATCACGCTCTCGCAAGTCCTTTAACCGCTGATAAGCTAAATTAGTTAGCAACTCTAACGTATCACACGCCCGCTCTTGCGTTGACGTATAAGCCTGATCAAAGTGAATGCCCTGCTGGTTAAAATAATCACGCGTTGCCTTCACTTGCTGAATCCCGACTGCGGTAAGTGGCGAATCACAGCGCCCTTGTACTAAATGATGGCTGTTAAAGAATGTTTGACCGTGGCGGACCAAGTAGATAATTTTTGTCATGCACACATCGCTCCTTCTATATAATAAACTAATCATAGCAAAAAAAAGCCCGCATTGGCGGGCTTTTCACACTAAATTAAACGTTATGGTCGAAAACTTCGATTGTAGCGACTGTTCACCACATGTGCTGGAACACCAACATAATGCAGCGAATAGTTTGATTTAACTCTAGAAATGCTAAAGCCATAATAATCGTAATCACCATCGTGAGGCGCGTTTTGGGTATTTAACAAATCACCTGCATGCTCCCACTCATAATAATTATTTCGCTGGTTAATTCCGCTCGGCGTATCATTCGGGCCCCGAAAACCAAACAACATTTGCTTGAGACCGAAGTAAATATCTTTCTTCAGCAGCGTCATTGTCATCGTCTTACTGCCTGATTGATTAGAAAAGCCGGCCAGATCTTCGACATAGTTACCTGAAGGCAAGCGTAAGCCATGCTTACGGCAAGCCCAGTTTATGCCTTTGACGTAATGACCACCATCCTCAATCCCGCGGCCATGACGCTGATAATTTTTTGCAATATCAGCTGCTAATTTCTGGGTTCCCTTAGAATAGATCCAAGGACGCAACTTTAATTGGCGGCGTGCTTGATTAATCAGTTGTAACGAAAAACGAGTAATTTCAGCCTGCTGCTTGGCGGTAAGCCGATTAGGAGTCAAAATAATTTTATTATCGCTAGGCAAATCAACAGCACGATTAGAACTAAACTTATTAAAACGCATGCCCCGCTTAGAAGCCGCAACAAAACGACGTGAGGGATGTCCAGCATATGCAGCCTTGAGGCGTTTAATGGTATAGCCTTTAGGGATACTCATCCGAACATGCGTGCTAGCTGCCGCGACTGGCTGGCCTGCTACTAGCGCGGGCAATCCCAACCCAAGTCCAATGCTGAAGCTAACCGTCAATAAGAATCGAATTAATCGTCTGTCCCTCATACCTACTCCTTCATTCCATTATGATACCTTAGTTGTAACAGCTATAATCAGAAATACCAACTCTTTTGCTTTAAAAAACTCTCCTAATTTAGGAGAGTTTTTTAACTTGTTTAACGGCTGCCTGGTTGGCTTTAGTACCAACCATTAGCTTGCCAGAAGGACTGAGCAGCACTCCATGAACCATAGCGTGAGTTCACATAGTTATTAGCCACTTGTTCCTGATTGGCAGCTGAGTAATTACCATTTAGCAGAGAAGCAGATAATTGATACTTACCAATGTATTGACCGTTTCTAGCCGTGTATGAGCCACCAGATTCTTTGTTGGCAATCCAAGCCTTGGCTGCAGCATCACTGCTTGAACCAGTATTTTGACTGACTGCAGTGTTATTTTGGCTAGTTTGTGTGGTTTGAGTCGTGGTCTGTTGCTGCGTCGTTTGGGTATTTTGGTTAGCCTGTTGTGTATGCTGAACTGGCTGTTGTGTTCGTTGGGTGTGTTGCGTGGTCTGAGCAACTGGCGCAACATAAGTCGTACTTGTGTACCAACCATTAGCAACGTCGGTTGCTTTAACCCATTGGTTCTTACCCAAGTCGTACCATTTACGGCCATAGCCGTCCAACGCCGTTTTGATAACTTTCCAGTGAGAATTTGGCTTCAAGGTCTGACCAGTTGCAGCTGGATTAGCATAATTATTATAGACCGTCACATAACCGAGGTTATTAGCCTTAGCAGTCACAACGGAAACATCATTGCTAATGGTAGCAGCATGGGCTGCAGTCGTATTAACAGTATTTAACAACGCAGCACCTGATAGGGTAAAAGCTGCAACGGCAAAAGATTTAACTAACATCGCTTTTAAATTCAAAATGATTCGCTCCTTATGAGTAAAGTGTCGTTTAAAGCCAACTAAATGACCTCACTAATGAATCGTCATTGGTTTCACTTGTCCCAATTGACATGGTCTATATTACAAGGTCAACGTTTCAACCCAGTAACAGAAGTATCACGTCCTGATTAAGTCACTTTACTAAAGCTGCAATGTTTGTCATGTTTTGTAATATTGTGCCATTTTTTGTCATAAACACTGCTGAGCTGTAAAACTTGTCATGTACTAGCCGTGGTATCTCACAGCAGAAATAATTCCCTGTAGCAATTCATCAGCCAGAATAATGTTCATTAAAGACGGCTATATATAAATATGTTAATGACAAAATAGATAGTAAAAATATCGCATCGTATGTTATTATAAAGCTTAAATTACTACTAACGAGGGAGAATTTAGCTATGAAGACTACGCTCCAACCACTAACTTATGAGCTATTAGGAAACATTGCTTCGGCCGACATTTATGCCTTTACGCAAAACAAATTAACGCTACTATCTCACAATGATGCCTATGCAACTAAAGGTTGGGCAACTGAATCTCTAAAGCTTGCCACCCCCAAGTCCCTCACCTTAATTGACAGTAATCACGTCTACAGTATTGTGATTCCCATTCACAACCAAGAAAAACTAATTATCGTTCCTCATGTCGATAGCACCAATATTCCAATCGATTATCAGTTCATTAACCGTTTTGTAAATGACGTCTACTCTCTGAGCCAATTAGTATACCTTATCTATACTGGGCATAAGGCCCCAAAATGGCGTATTCAAACGAAATCTACTCATCGGCCGGTTAAGCAATATCGCGTGGTTACCCACCCCGGATTAAAAGTCCTCTATGACAATGAATTAGCAGTGTTTAGTGCAATGAGATCTTTGGATGCAGAAGGTTTTGACAATGCTTTGAATCAACCAACACTAACAACCTATATGGGTGCAATTTTTGAGCAAAATGGCTACTTACGAGGCGAAAAGGATTTAATGATTCGTTTTATTGGCTTACTTATTCATCATGTCATTGAGAGCAAACAAGTTCCGTTAGATGCAACCCTCAAACTTCAAGATGATTTGATTGGTACCTTAGAATTTAAAAAGACCTCACCACCGTTTGCTCTGTGGATGAAACAACTCGCACTGGATTGTTTTGACCGCGCTCTAAAACTCAAGCAAAGTGCCACCTTATCATTAGCTGAAAAGTGTCGGTTTACTATTAAAAATCATATTAACCAAAAAATGACAATTGCGAGTTTAGCCAGTGAGTTAAATTGTTCTCCCAGTTCATTAAGTCACTCCTTTAAAACCACTTTTGGAATAACGATTAATGTCGAAATCAACCACCAAAAACTCAAAGCAGCCAAATTTTTACTGACGAATACCAGCATCAATGTCTCTGAAATTGCTTATATTTTAGCCTTCAGTCAACCCAGTTACTTTATGCGCCGTTTCAAAATCAGCATGGGATTGACACCTAGTGCTTACCGTCAAAAACATCAACATAAAAATCACACGCCGCTAGCTAAAACGACAAATAAATGCCTGTAAATGAGCACTACTAATATGAGCCGCATCCCCCTCAGTTCGTTCACTCGCAGACCGCTGTAATTTAGCTGTCCATCCCTGCCAGTCCGACTCATTTTCCTTGAAAATGCGCCGTAACCAATATTGCAAGGCGGTATTTACAGCAACCTGTTTGAGCTGATAGCTCTCATACATATAGTAAAGATCAATGACAAAATTATCTAAATCGGCTGCTACTTGCTCTGGAAACCGCCGTCTTGCCGCCTGAAACCAATAATAATTTTCACGACAATACTCAATCAAAAATTCTTGCTGGCGGACTGCCTGCGGACGATGAATCAACGACTTGAGATTTAAGCGATGGGTATAAATCGCCGCTTTGATGAAATGAATATGCTGGGCTACACGCAAAGCTAATCCACAGAAAAAGGTATCTTCATAATAACGATGTAAATCAGGGTGAAAGTCTAGTTCATAACTATGCAAAAAATCTAACCGAAACCAACTCGGATAAACCGCACCAAAATTATAATCCCATTCACGTAGCTCTACTTGTCCCTGATAATTCAATTGCTCATTAACATATTTTGCCATCAAAATCTGCGCTTGCGGATGTGCCTTAGCCGCCTGAAACATCATCTGCAAGCTATTGACACTATGTAAACTATCATCTGCATCGCAAAACATCACGTACTGACTTCGGGCCACGGCTAACCCAGCTGATCGAGCTGGTCCTGGCCCAAGTTGTCGCGGCTGATTCAACCAGCGTACATTTAAAGTCGTTTTTAAACCAGCAGCAGTTTGGATTGGCCCAGCATCATTGACAATAATAACTTCCAGTTGTTGCAAATCAAAAACAACTTGTGACTGCATCGATTGTAACAATGGTGCTAACAACGTAATCTGGTCCCCATAAAATGGCACAATCACCGTTAACAAGTAAGTTGGCCGCTTCAGCCGGTGTCCTTTATTTTCTTTTGGTACAAATGGTTTCCAGAACGCTAAAAATTGCTGGGAACTACTGTTAGGATGTTCCCGAAGTAGTAACCGAATGCCCTCATTGAGATCGATGTCAGTCAAATTATCGCTGACATATTGCCTTAACTGATGGTTTACTTGAGCCTTAATGCGGTCTAATGGGGGATGGTCATAATAAAATTGATAAATATGACCAAGTCCGTTATTCACATCAAAGGCTAATCGTTCTGGCGCCCGAATGGCCATTTCTTTGGCCCAAAGTCGTGCTTCTAAAATATACTGATCCAAATAAGCCCGATGATAGTCTGGCAAAGCATGCACAATCGATGTTGGGTGACAGAGCCAAGTGTAGGTTGGAGAATCTAGATAATACACATCTTGTGCAAATGCCAAGACGAGATCAAGAAAAAAAGTATCTTCATATGCCCGTTTTAATTGTGGATGCCACGCAAATTGATGTTGCCGTAAAAAAGCGACATTCAGCCATTTTGCATAAGCGGCTGAAGGGTTATATTCCCGTAACGTGTACTGATGCTGTCCTTGTGCATCTGGGACATGTTCCTCCACATATTTGGCAAAAATCACCTCATGGTCGCCAGTCATTGCCAGAACTTGAGCGAATTTCCACAACGAATTAACTGTATTTAAACAATCATCTGCATCTAAATAGGCCAAATAGCGGGACTGTGCTTGGTCAAGCCCGAGTTGTCGGGCATAACCAGGGCCATGAGCAGTTATATAATAGGTATAACTAATATCGAGTTGTGAAAATTTAGTGAATAACCAACTGGGCAGCCGGTAACCCCCATCTCCGATGATCTTGATACTCATTTGTGAGAAATCAAACCCGACTTGTGAGGCAATGGACGCTAACATCCGATAAACTGTTGCTTCTCGCTCCTGATGCTGGGGTATGACTAGTGTCACTAATTTCTGCATTGATGACATATTATCTCCCTAAACGTAATTTCTGATACGGCAGATCGCGGTTCAGATGCTGTTGTTTCAGTTCAGCTGTTAATAACTTCTGATAATTGGGCACAGCTGTGAGTAATTGCACCAATTGTGCCAATTGGTCATACTGAGCTCGATTGATTGGTTGGTCACTCGCGATTAAGATCCCCCAAGCACGTACAATTGACCACACCAAATCACGCTCATATAAATTTTGATTTGCCTGATGATGCTTAATATAGGTTAGAAATGCCTGTCGATAAGTGATAAACGCTGAAAAGTCGTCAGTCTGAGCCGGTCTAGGAGACAAATAGTAATGATTCAAGTCAATCCAAAGGGGATGCGCACACACTTCTACTGCCCGACTAGTAAAGTCTTCAAGCAAGTATTGTGCGAGTATGGGATTGAAAGCCAAGCCCTGTTGTTTTAAAAAGGCCACTTTGAAATATTTAGCATAGGGATAGGCTAAAAAATCGGCAGACTGAAAATCAACTAACTGTTTTTTAGTCGAAACGGTATACACATACTTATAAATCAGTAACTGATATGGCAAATGAGGCTGCTTAAATTGCTGATAAAAGTCAAGCAGTGCGCCATCAGCAAAAAACATATCACGTGCATCCATAAAAGTGACCCATTCGCTAGTTACCTGAGATAAAGCTTGATTTAATAGTGCTCCCTTAGTTAGATGAGAGTCAGTCACCCAAGTAAGATTTAAAGGGTGTAAAAGTGACAGGTCGGTTGACGTGATAAGTCGTCGTTGCTGCCCAACGACAATGACTTTTAATTCAGTCATTTTGATACCAATTTGAAAGCGAATCGATGTTAACGCCCGAACCAATTTGCTATCAGCGCTTTCAGCATTATAAAGAATAATTGTGAGTCTATTGTTCATACGAATACCTTAATTTTATCACATGACAAAATGGTACCTAAGTCAGTGAAACTAGCTCAAATACCATCTTTATTTCTTAATGAATATTAGTCTTGGTGATTTTTCTTCAACATTGCTAGACCGAATAATGCGCCGACACCAACAATCAGAACACCTAAAGTGGTAAGGAAGCCATTGGTAGTGGTATCACCAGTTTGTGGTAATTTGCCGGTGGTGCTCCCCGTCGTCGAACCGGTCGTTGAACCGGTCGTGCTGCCCGTGGTCGAGCCGGTTGTGCTGCCCGTGGTGCTACCGGTCGTTGAACCGGTTGTGCTCCCAGTGGTGGAGCCAGTCGTGCTGCCCGTGGTAGAACCCGTCGTTGAACCGGTTGTTGAACCAGTCGTCGAGCCAGTGGTGGAGCCGGTTGTCGAACCAGTCGTTGAACCGGTTGTTGAGCCAGTCGTTGAACCGGTTGTGCTCCCAGTGGTGGAGCCGGTTGTTGAGCCCGTGGTGCTACCCGTCGTCGAACCGGTGGTGCTCCCAGTGGTGGAGCCCGTCGTCGAGCCGGTTGTTGAGCCAGTGGTGGAGCCGGTTGTCGAACCCGTCGTTGAACCGGTTGTGGAGCCGGTTGTCGAACCCGTAGGAT
>DIDI01000054.1:26484-26741 GCA_002418055.1 Lactobacillus sp. UBA5804
GTGTGATTCACCACCTGTTATATTAACGATATTAGCAACAATATTTCCATCAACATTAACTCCAGCATTAATGGTCGCATTAGGCGCTAAAATGCTTCCCATAAACCGACCACTGCCAAAATTGAAAGTTTGTCCGCCAATACCTAAATTCCATAATACATGGTTAGGCTCTGTATGCCCCTCACTATTAGGTAAAGAATTCGTTCCATCAATATAGTTAAGTTGAACCTGTGTAGAAACATTTTGATTTCCATCAG
>DIDI01000055.1:0-625 GCA_002418055.1 Lactobacillus sp. UBA5804
GATTTTGATTAATAGGTAAGCAGTTGGAGGATTACCCAAGTGGCTTAAGGGAACGGTCTTGAAAACCGTCAGGCGGGTTCTGCTCGCGCGTGGGTTCAAATCCCACATCCTCCTTTTATCGCGGGATGGAGCAGTCTGGTAGCTCGTCGGGCTCATAACCCGAAGGTCGTTGGTTCAAATCCAGCTCCCGCAATATATGGTCCACTGGAGCAGTGGTTTATCTCGCCTCCCTGTCACGGAGGAGATCATGGGTTCAAATCCCATGTGGACCGTAAGATGGCTCGGTAGCTCAGTTGGTAGAGCAAAGGATTGAAGCTCCTTGTGTCGGCGGTTCGATTCCGTCCCGCGCCATCATCTGGAGGAGTAGCGAAGTGGCTAAACGCGGCGGTCTGTAAAACCGCTCTCTCTGAGTTCGGCGGTTCGAATCCACCCTCCTCCATAATAGGGATATAGTATAAAGGTAGTACATCGGTCTCCAAAACCGCTGGTGTGGGTTCAATTCCTACTATCCCTGTTAACATCATGGCGGAATTGGTGAAGTGGTTAACACATCGGTTTGTGGATCCGACACACGTGGGTTCGATTCCCACATTCCGCCCTAGATTGGCTCAGGTCAATTTGAAAA
>DIDI01000055.1:838-10493 GCA_002418055.1 Lactobacillus sp. UBA5804
GAAATCTACAGCGATAATTGCACCCGACTGGTCGAATCTCTATAATAGGGCATATGGAGGTTTTTATGAACATTGGCTTGTTTACGGATACTTACTTCCCGCAGCTTAGCGGCGTTGCAACATCTATCCAAACTTTAAAAAATGCTTTAGAACAGCAAGGGCATAATGTCTTTATTTTTACGACGACTGACCCTCATATTGGTAAGGGAGTTGTTGAACCGAATGTCTTTCGCTTTAGCTCAGTTCCCTTTGTTTCATTCACAGATCGTCGAATCGCTTTTCGAGGTTTCTTTGAAGCAACCAAGGTCGCACGGGAAGTGCAACTTGATGTCGTGCATACTCAGACCGAGTTTGCCTTGGGTTTGATTGGCAAATACGTGGCGCATCAGCTCCGTATTCCTGCCATTCATACTTACCACACGATGTACGAAGATTATTTACATTATGTGCTTAATGGCCATTTGATTCGGCCCTATCATGTTAAGCAAGTGACGAATTCTTATTTGAAGAGCATGGATGGGGTTATCGCGCCAAGTAAGCGGGTTGAGGCATTATTAACTCGGTATGACGTTAAAATCCCAATTAAGGTGATTCCAACTGGCGTTGATGTGGCTGCGATGTCAGCTGATAATAGCAAGGATATTCGTCAGACCTTAGGGATTGCTGCTGATGATTTGATGGTGCTGACACTTGGCCGGGTAGCCCAAGAAAAGAAGATAGGGCACATCTTGAATGTGTTGCCTGAGTTAGTCACCGAATTTCCACAGTTAAAATTTGTGATTGCTGGTGATGGTCCTGAGGTTGAAACTTTAGAAGAACAGGTTGAGCGTTTGACGCTAGAAGACTATGTTATTTTCACGGGGCCAATTAAACATGAGGCGGTTGGTAGCTACTATCAAGCTGCTGATCTCTTTGTCTCCGCTAGTGATACTGAAACGCAAGGTTTAACCTATATTGAAGCTTTAGCTGCTGGAACCCGCTGTGTCGTTTATGATACGGATTATACTGAACAAGTATTTGACAGTCATGAGTTGGGGAGAGTCTTCACGACTCAGCAGGGCATAGTTGAAGGATTACGCTATTATCTACAGCAGCAGCGTCATCCCATTCCAGCGAAGCTTTTGCAGAAGAAATTGACGGCTATTTCAAGTGCACATTTTGCAAGCTCAGTCCTCGACTTTTATCAGACGGTGATTGCGAACTACGTAAAGGATACAAAAAAATGATTCGAATTAACATGTTCAGTCAGGCTAACTCTGTGCAAGGGCAAGGCGTTGGCAGTGTTTATAGTGAACTTATGCGCCTCTTGCAAACACGACTATTGGATGAATTTTATGTGACTGAAAACCGCTATGGTAGAACTGATTTAACCCATTACCATACGATTAATCCAACTTATTTTTTAAATAGTTTTTCACCTGCGCGTGGTCGTAAGATTGGATATGTGCATTTTTTACCAGATACCTTAACTGGCTCAATTAAGTTGCCTGGTTTTGCTCAGAAGGTGGTCGGCAAGTATGTCATTGACTTCTATAAGCGGATGGATCAGATTGTTGTTGTGAATCCGACTTTTATTGACAAGTTAGTGGCTTATGGCATTAAGCGTGACCGGGTTCGCTATATTCCTAATTTTGTTTCCAAGACAGAATTTTATGAAAAGACACTCGTTGCCAAGAATGCTTTTCGGCATCAATTAGGAATTCCCCTTGATCAATTTGTTGTCTTTGGTGATGGTCAAGTTCAGGCTCGTAAAGGAGTTGGCGATTTTGCCAAATTAGCTGAAGCAAACCCAGAAGTTCAGTTTATTTGGGCTGGTGGCTTTTCATTTGGCAAGATTACTGATGGCTATGAGGATTATCGCAAGCTCGTTGCAAATCCGCCCGCTAATTTACGCTTTACTGGTATTATTGACCGTAGCAGTTTAGTCGATTATTTAAATTTAGCAGATTTGTTTTTACTACCGAGTTACGATGAATTATTTCCCATGTCAGTGCTAGAAGCTTTTAGCTGTGGAACGCCTGTTTTGCTCCGGGATTTAGAATTATATGAAGCAATTTTAGACGGCTACTATTTAAAGGGCCGCGATGTGACGGCGCTTAATCAGGTTTTGCATCAAGTTATGCAGGATAAAACATTACTTACGATTTACCGGAAAAAAGCACAAGCAGCTAGTGAACAGTATTCTGAAACGCATCTGGCGGAGATTTGGCGTGAGTTTTATCATGAACAATATGTACTTGGTAAAGAGCTTGGTCAATTGAAGTAGGTGAGGCTCATGCGGCGTCAACATTTATGGGGCATCTTGGTTGTCTTAACAATCAGTGCCTTTGTTTTATATCGGGATTTGAAAACAACGCCACTGTCACATTTGGCAGTGGCTACTGATCACATCCAATTGGCATGGTTAATCGTCACTGTTTTGGTTATGCTGGGCTCATATGCGGCTGAGGCCGGCATTTTTGCCACTTTTTTGGGTACAAATGCAGCGAGTTGGTGGGGCTTTTTCCGAATTCCACTCATTCAATCACTTTTTAATGCGATTACCCCATTAGCTTCTGGGGGACAACCTGCTCAACTGGCAGCTTTGCTTCAAATGGGTATTGAAGGTGGAAAAGCCAGTTCAGTGTTATTGCTGAAATTTATTCTGTACCAGATTGGGGTATTTATTGCCTATGTGTTAACTTTTTGTTTTGGTTTTCGGATAGTGATGGCCAAGTTTGCTGGTTTAGCAATTTTAATTTTAGTAGGATTTGTCATTCATTTAGGTTCAATCATGTTTTTACTCAGTATTATGTTTGCCTATGGTTTGACGCAGAGAGTGGTTAAGGCCATTTTGCAATGGTTGACTCGCTGGGTTGGCGTTAAGCGTGCTGGGCGCTGGCAACAAAGCATTTTTGCTAAAATGGCAACTTTTTATGCTGAAAGCCAACGACTACGTCAAGATAAACCTAAGCTCATCATTGCTAGTTCCTTGACAGTGGTACAGATACTGTGTTTTGTGTCAGTCCCTTACTTGACACTGGTTACTTTGCAGCAACCAGTCTCGTGGTTACCTGTAACGCTTATGAATATTATGCTCATGATGCTGATAGCGGTTGTACCTATCCCGGGGGCTAGTGGTGGTGCTGAGTTAAGTTTTCAAACGCTATTCAGCAGTTTTCTCACTGGCCCTGGTGTCCTAGTTTTGGCGATGTTCATGTGGCGCTTAGTGACCTATTTCTTAGGAATTGTGCTTGGGATTATCGGTTGGGCATTAAAGCCGCAAAATAAGTAAAAGTGTTACCGAAAGATTTTTCAATCGCAAACAGCGTACAATAGAGAGCTATCATGAAAGGAATATGCATGTTACGGATTAAACGAGGGTCTCATTGGCTGACCCATACCCGCCTAGGCTTCTTATTGTTGGTGGTTGGGTTATTTTGGCTTAAGACTTATATCATTTATCAGACCAAGTTTACCTTAGGTGCTACAGGACCAATGCAGCAAGTTTTGCTGTTCTTAAATCCGCTCCCTTCAGCTTTGCTATTATTAGGCGCCGGTCTATTCTTTAAGGGACGCAAGGCTTATTGGATTACTTTAATAATTGATTTTGCTTTAACTTTTTGGTTATTTAGTAATATTTTGTATTACCGCGAATTTTCAAATTTTCTATCGATTTCAATTATTAAAACTTCTGGGTCCGCTGCTGATAATTTAGGTAAGAGTATTGCCGGTATCATCCTGCCAACTGACTTTTTGGCTTTTGCAGATTTGGCAATGATCGCTTTATTATTGGGATTTAAAGTAATTAAGTTGCAGCCGCACCGTGATCGTTTCCGGATAGGTGTCTTGGTTGAAGCAATTGCGATTGCGTTGTTAGGACTGAACTTAGGCCTGGCCAATAATGACCGTTCTGGTTTATTAACACGAGTTTTTGATAATAATTATTTGGTTAAGTATTTAGGCATCAATGTCTATGCCGTGGTTGATGGCTTCAAAACGGCCCAAGCTAGTGCTCAGATGGCCAAGGCCAATAGTTCTGATATTCGCTCGGTTCGGCGCTATCTGCGTGCGAATGCTGTTGCTCCTAATAAGGCCTACCATGGGGTGGCTAAAGGCAAAAACGTACTAATTATCCATTTGGAGAGCTTTCAGCAGTTCTTGATTGATTACAAGTGGCAAGGCAAGGAAGTTACTCCTAATTTGAATAAGTTATATCACGCAAAACATACATTGAGTTTTGCTAACTTTTTTAACCAAGTAGGCCAAGGAAAAACTTCAGATGCTGAGATGATGCTGGAAAATTCGTTATTTGGTTTACAATCCGGTTCAGCGATGTCCAGTTACGGGACGACAAACACGTTTCAAAGTGCTCCGGCTATTTTGTCGCAACAAGCTGGTTATACGACGGCAGTCATGCACGGTGGGGCAGGGAGTTTTTGGAATCGGAATAATGCCTATAAGTCATTTGGTTACCACTATTTTTTGTCGTTAGATGATTATGTGAATAAACCTAACTATTACATTGGCTATGGCTTAAAGGATAAGATCTTCTTTAAGCAGTCGGTGGAGTATTTGGAACGTCTGCCACAACCTTTTTATTTGAAGATGATTACGGTTACTAACCATTACCCATATCAGCTTGATCTAAAGAATCAGACGATTAGTAAAACCAAGACGGGGGATGCAACCGTTGATGGCTATGTGCAAACCGCGCATTACCTTGATCAGGCAATTGGGGAATTGCTGGCTTACTTGAAACGTACTGGGCTAATGAAGCGCACGCTATTGGTACTTTATGGTGATCATTATGGTATTTCTGGCAACCACCACGAAGCAAGTGCGCAATTGTTGCATCAAAAAGCCTTTACTGATTTTGATAATTTGCAATTTCAACGGGTTCCCCTCATGATTCATGCCAATGGTCTGAAAGGCGGTATCAAATCAACTTATGGTGGTGAAATTGATGTATTGCCAACTTTGTTGAATTTGTTAGGCATTCGTCAGACTGGGTTAGTACAATTTGGGCATGATTTGCTTAGTCACGATGCACCGCAGATTGTGGCTCAGCGTAATGGCGATTTTATTACACCGCAATACAGTAAAGTTGTGGGCGATTATTATGATACGAAGACGGGACGCAAACTACAAAATTTTTCGCGGACGCAAAAAAAGGATATATCAGTTATCAACAATAAGGTAACCACTGAATTAGCCTTATCGGATCGTGTTATTCAAGGTAACTTGCTACGTTTTTATAGGCCTAATTGGTTCCAACGGGTGAAGCCAGCAGATTATGATTATAATCGTCAGGTGCAAATGCGACAGCTATTTGCTAAGCATCCGACTAGTTTATATGCCCAGCGACACGACAAGAGCAGTCAAAACCTCTTTAAGACTGACGCACCTGAGCTGAAAAAATAATTGTTAATCTAGCCTATTTTATGGTAAAATTTTCGAGTAACGTATCTGTGTAATGGAGGCAGCGCTTTGTATAATATATGTATGACGCTTCTCATCATTGTTTCGGTCTTAATTATCTTTGCAACGATGATGCAGCCACAAAAACAACAAGATGCATTGAACGCCCTTTCCGGCGGTGCAGTTTTTAGTGGTCAAACGAAAAAGCGAGGCTTCGAGGCCTTTATGGAGAAAGTAACCGCAGTGTTATTAGTTTTATTCTTCGTCCTTGCTTTGTTATTGGCTTACTTATCTTCAAAATAGTTTGTACCTCCCGATCTTTATTTAGCGGGAGGTTTTTTGTTAATATCGAAAGAACGGAGTTTAATTTATGGCACAAAACGAGCAAATGCTAGCAGGCGTGTTGGAACTTTTTCGCCACAATCCACAAAGAAAGTTTCGCGTTGAAGATGTTGAACGTTTAACGCGGCGTGATCGCTTAGGAAACTTTACCGATTTGGTCAAGGCTTTAGCCTTTTTGGAGCAAAAGGGACAGTTAGTCACTAATGGTGAAGGGCAGTATCAGTTAGCCTGTCAAAATACGATGGTCGAAGGTAGCTTTAAGGCGAATGATAAGGGTTTTGGCTTCGTTCGGCTTGATGATGATGCGGCTGATGATGTCTTTATTGCTAGTGATTGGACTAAATTAGCCTTAGATGGCGATCGCGTTCAAGTAAAAATTACGGCTAATGGTAATCCGTGGAATGGCAAAGGGCCAGAGGGCCGCGTTAACGCTATTTTGGAACATGGTGTTGAAAACTTAGTAGGCGAATATCATCCTTTGTCAGATGTTCAAGTGAAATTATCACACTTTATTGGCTATGTTGTATCCAGTAATAAAAAACTTTCTCATTATCGTGTTTATGTCACGGATACTGGTTTAATACCGCAAATGGGCGATATGGTAAAAGTTTCAATTAAGGATTATCCGAGCACTGACCTGCCGGATGCCATGACTGGTGCCATTATCAGTGTAATTGGTAATAAGAATGACCCAGGGGTCGATATTATGTCGATTGTTGCTGGGCATGATGTTCGAACTGAGTGGCCAGAAGCTGCGATGACTCAGGCTAATGCCATTCCTGATCATGTCATTGATGCTGAAAAGGTAGATCGAGTGGATATTACCGATCAACCAGCTGTTACGATTGATGGTGATGACTCTAAAGATTTCGATGATGCCGTAGTCTTATGGCGATTAGATAATGGCAATTATCATTTAGGGGTTCATATTGCCGATGTGGCACATTATGTCGGGGAGCATACGGCGCTTGACGAAGAAGCTTTTGCACGTGGTAATTCGACCTATTTGGTCGATCGGGTCATTCCGATGCTACCATTCCGCTTATCAAATGGGATTTGTTCTCTAAATGAGGGCGTGGAGCGGCTGGTGCTCTCTTGTGATATGGAAATTACACCAGATGGTGAGCGCGTGGGTTACAAGATTTATCCAGCCGTCATGAAGTCACATGGCCGAATGACCTATAACAAAGTCAATCAAACAATCGACCCGGATAACACTGAACCATTAGAGGACAAGTATGTGAAGTTGCGTCCCATGTTACTTGACATGGCAAAACTTCATGAGGCATTGTATCAAAAGCGTCATAGTCGTGGTGCCATTGATTTTGAAGAACCAGAAGCTGAGATTAAAGTGGATGCTCAGGGCAAGCCCTTAGATATTGTGCTCCATAACCGTGGCACCGCTGAAAAAATGATTGAAAGCTTTATGTTAATGGCAAATGAAACCGTTGCTGAAGACTTTTATCGCAAGCATGTTCCATTTTTATATCGTGTGCATGAAACACCAGACGGTGATCGGATTAAGAATTTCTTTGAGTTTTGTTCCGCCTTTGGTTTAGATGTTCAGGCTGACCCCAATCATGTTAAGCCACTTGATTTACAGCACGTCGTTACCAAGACATTAGGGACGCCAGAAGAAGCCGTGGTACAAATGATGATGCTTCGTAGTTTGAAACAAGCACATTATTCAGAGGAGCCACTAGGACACTTTGGGTTAGCAGCGACTTACTACACCCACTTTACGTCACCAATCCGGCGTTATTCTGACTTAATGGTTCACCGCATGATTCATGCCTATGGGCATGATTTAGGCCCAACAACTCAGCAGCATTTTGGTAGTTACCTCACTGAAGTGGCTGACCAAACGTCAACCCAAGAACGCCGCTCTATTGATACTGAACGTGAAGTCAATGATTTGAAGATGACAGAGTACATGGCTGATCAAGTTGGTAATCACTTTGATGCAGTCGTAGCTTCGGTGATGAGTTTTGGGATGTTTATCCGATTGGCCAATACGGTGGAGGGCCTGATTCACATTTCGAACTTAACAGATGATTTCTATAGTTATGAAGAAAAGAGTCTGACGCTAACTGGCCGCAGTACCCACAAGCAATATAAAGTTGGGATGCCGCTAAAGGTTACGTTAATTAACGCCAATGTTGCTCAGCACCAGCTTGATTTTGAGGTTTATGACCCTAATGCACCTAAGCGTTCGCAACATGACCACGGAAATGGGCGTCCGTCACATCCAGGAAACTGGCGTGGTGGTCAGCGTCTTGATCGCCGTAATCAAGGTCATAAACGTCCGTTCAATGCTGGTAACCGTGGTGGTAGACGGCCTGGGAATCAGAAGACTGCCCATAAACATTAGGATGAACTGTTATGAAAGAAAATAATGCCAATTTAATTACGCAAAATAAAAAGGCCGGACATGATTACTTTATCAAAGAAACTTATGAGGCCGGGATCGCACTAACTGGGACTGAAATCAAATCGGTCCGGGCACGCCGAATTAATTTAAAAGATGGCTACGTGCAGGTAATTAATGGCTCGGCCTTCTTAGAGAATGTCCATATCAGTGAATATAAGCAAGGAAATCGTTATAATCATGAACCACTGCGTCGTCGGCGCCTGTTATTGCATAAAAATGAATTAACTCATTTGGCTAAAGCTCAGTCTGAGGCTGGGATTGCGATTGTTCCCCTCAAGGTTTATTTGAAGCGGGGGTTTGCAAAGGTACTGATAGGAGTCGGTCAAGGTAAAAAGCAATACGATAAGCGCGAGACTTTGAAACGACGTGATCAGGAGCGTGAACTGCGTCGACGCTATCATGTTTAAATAGAATTAAATAAAAAAGTAGTCCTTGACTACTTTTTTTATTTATGTCGATTTTTTCTTTTTATAAAGTAAGTGGTTGGTATTGCTTAAATATCTTTTTTTTGATATCCTATTTGGGTTCAATAAAACCGCTAACATTTAAGGAGAAAAGCATGAAACTGACCGATGAAAAAAGTGTACTAAGAGTACTGTTGGGAAAAAAGCCAGTCGATCGTTTAACCGTTACTCAATTTTGCCGGGTTGCCAAGGTGTCTCGTGGCTGGCTGTACTGGCATTATCCTGATATTGAGGGTTTGTATGTTGAAGTGCTAAAGCGAGAAATGACTACGAGCTTTGTTGCGCCTAAACGTTGGTCACAGGAAGCGCAGACGTTGGTTGTTTTAGAAAAACTAGCAGCCGAACAAGTATTATATGGGAATTTGTTGCGATTACTTGGACATCGTGATGATTGTTACCTTGCTCTGCAAGAACACTGGGTGTTATTGATGTTAGAACACCAAGAGTGTGAGACGGAACAAGAATATGCGCAATTACGTGTATCAGCTAACTACCTATTTGTGTATCTTGTTGATTGGTTGAAACGTGGTTGTGTGGTTGAAACAGCTGAAGTTTATTATCATATGAAGTCTTTAATGACATCCTTTCACGGCCAAAATTTAGTTGGCACAGCTATCAAATAATCATCGGTAGATTTTTAAAATTTTTATTGCTTAATGCTAGCTGTTAAAGTTCGCCATTTACAGAATTAGCCTGCTAAGTAACCAGATTTTGAAGGCTTTATAGACTAAAACAAGCAAATTTATCATTAAGATTAACCATTTTAGTCAATTAATTTATGAATAACGAACTTAAACTGACATTTGACTAATCAAGGACAAACTTGTAAAGTTATATAAGTCGTCAGGTCAGACAGATCGGCGGCGGTGTTAAATTAAAAAGGTGGTTGACAGTGAGTCAACAAGCGAGTATAATTTAGCGTGTTGCTGTTAAAGCAGACAGCAGGTAGTACCTTGAACACTGAACAAAGTTTCGCTAAATAGTGTGCGGGTGTCAAAACCCAAAACAAAAGAGCGAA
>DIDI01000015.1 GCA_002418055.1 Lactobacillus sp. UBA5804
TTAGACGATGCGCTAGATCAATTTAAGGTCGGCGTGAAGTTATCACGTGATTTGGACAAGCGACTCACC
Organism: Lactobacillus sp. UBA5804; assembly: GCA_002418055.1. GTDB lineage: Bacteria > Bacillota > Bacilli > Lactobacillales > Lactobacillaceae > Lactobacillus. The sequence continues at coordinate 70 of DIDI01000015.1, forward strand.
TCAGCCGAGGAAACAGTTGCCAAATTAATTGATCAAAATGGTCAAGAAACAGTCCTTGACCCGAATGATAGTCAAGCGCCCGAGGCCTAATGATGACTTTTAAGGAATTTGCACAAACTTGGACGCCGCAGATTGATCACTACTTGCAAACAGAATTAGCGGCTGAAGTTACTGATCGAGATTTTGGCGAAATTATGGCCTACTCAGTCCTTGCTGGTGGTAAACGGCTACGCCCGCTACTATTTCTAGCAAGTCTGGCAGCCTTGAATTATCCGCTAGATGCGCATACTTTGCGCGCAGCTTGTGGGATTGAACTGATTCATACCTATTCGCTCATTCATGATGATTTGCCAGCGATGGATAATGATGATTATCGCCGTGGTCATCTAACCAGCCATAAGCGTTGGGGCGAAGCCCAGGCTATTTTAGCTGGGGATGCGTTGTTACCGCTGGGGATTGAGTGGCTCGGTAGTGCAACGCACAATGCGATGCTACCGGTCATGATGGCCCGTGCTATCGGACCTAACGGCATGGCTGGTGGGCAATATCTTGATATTGATGCCACTAATAATGCGACGGTTGCCACTGACGGGGCTTATTTGGAGCGAATGGAATGGCTCAAGACAGGTTGTCTGATTCAAGTGAGCGTTGAGATGGCGGCTGAGCTAGCAGAATCGACCCCAGAGGCCCGCCGCGGTCTAGTCACGTTCGCAAAAAAGTTTGGTCGGGCATATCAAATTTATGATGATCTCGTTGATGTGGTTGAAACGAGCAGTACTGCTGGTAAAAAGACTCATAAGGATGAAGCAACGGGTAAAAATAATACGCTCACGTTAACTGGGATTGCGCGCAGCCGGGAACGGCTGACCGCCCTCATGGCAGAGGCGAAAGACGCATTAGCGCCAGTTAATCAGCGTGTGCTCGCAGGTTTTCTAGACTTATTTCGGCAGGTGCTTTAATGGTAAAAGAACGTGCGGATATTTTATTAGCTAAAAAGGGTTACTTTCATTCTCGAACTCAAGCCCAACGTGCCATTATGGCCGGACTCGTGCAAGACCATCAGCATCAACGCATTGACAAGAGTGGGACACAATTGCCCTCAGATGAAATTTTTTACATTAAAAAAACTGGCAAGAAGTATGTTTCGCGTGGTGGCTTTAAGCTCGAGAAGGCCTTGAAGGTCTTCCAGATTGATTTAAAAGATCGCATCTGCCTTGATATCGGGGCCTCAACTGGTGGCTTTACTGACGTGGCCCTGCAAAATGGGGCTAGCAAAGTCTATGCCCTTGACGTGGGTTATAATCAGCTGGCTTGGCGCCTGCGCGACCATCCCCAAGTGATTGTTATGGAAAAGCAAAATTTCCGTTATAGTCGACCTGCTGATTTTGATCAAGGACAGCCTGAATTTGCGATGACGGATGTTTCATTTATTTCGCTAGATTTAATCATGCCACCCATGTACCAAATTCTAAAAGATGGCTGTGATGCGGTTTGCTTGATTAAGCCGCAGTTTGAAGCGGGACCAGAACATGTGGGAAAGCATGGGATTGTCCATGATCATGCTGTGCATGAACGCGTCATTGCTCACACGGTGAAAACCGCCTTGGGGTTTGGATTCAATGTCTTAGGGCTGGATTATTCGCCGATTAAGGGTGGTCACGGTAATATTGAGTTTTTAATTCATTTAGGTAAAGATACTGCGAATGGCGGGCACAATTTGTGCTCTGAAAGTCCAGCAGCAGTGGTGCAACGCGCCGTTAATGCGTTATAGGAGAAGCCGATGTTAGTCGAGCTAGATATTCAAAATTTTGCAATTATCAAGACTTTGAAAGTTCGCTTTCAGGAAGCGATGACCGTGCTGATTGGTGAAACTGGTGCGGGGAAGTCGATTTTAATTGATGCGGTATCACTGCTACTTGGTGGCCGTAGTCAAAAAGAATTTATTCGAACCGGTGAACCCAAGGCGCTGATTACCGGTCTGTTTCAACTTAGCGGGAATGAAGCAGCTGTAAGTGCGCTTTGTGATCAGTACGGGCTGCCTTATGATGACCATCAACTGGTGATTAGTCGCGAAATTGCGGTCCATGGTCGCAATTTGGTGCGCATTAATGGGCAATTAACCACAATTAATGTCTTGCGGGTATTAGGACACTATTTAGTCGATATTCATGGTCAAAATGATCATCAAGTGATTATGGATCCCGACCGGCAAATTGATCTGGTCGATAACTATGCCGGCGACGACTTTCAAGCCCAACTTGCCCAGTATCAGGTCGTTTATCGGCAGTGGCAGACGCTCACGAAACAACGTGATCGCTTGCAGCGGGATGCGCAGGAGTTGGCTCAAGAACACGATATCCTCCAATTTCAGCATGATGAATTAACGAATGCCCATTTAACTGCGGATGATGAAGATGAACGGCTGACAGAGGAATACCGTGAGCTGAATAATTATCAAAAAATTGCAGATACTGCGGCTTACTTTATGCAGCTGTTTGATGCCGACGAGCAAGGCCTAGGTGCGCTCCTTGATAAAGCTGAACAAGCTGCGAATGAGCTAGGAAATTTTGGCAGTAAGTTTCAAGACTTTGCCAAATCAGTTGAAGAGGGCAGTTTTGCCCTCAGTGATGCTCGCAGTGAGCTATCACAATTGCTGGATAATCTCGATTTTGATGAAGATCGTTTTCAGCTCGTCAGCAGCAGATTGGATACTTTAAATTCACTTAAGAAAAAGTACGGTCCGCAGTTGAAAGATGTGTTTGCATTTGCGGCCAAAGTGACCGATCAACTTAGCCGGTTAGAAACTGGTGGTCTGGATGAGGGGAAGCTGAACAAGAAAATTGCCCAATTGGAAGCACAGTTGACGGCATTTGCGACGGCCCTTCATACGCGCCGGGTACAAGTTGCTCGCGAGCTGGAAGCCAAGATTAAAGGTGAACTCGCTGATCTTTACATGGATAAAGCCCGCTTTACGATTGACTTCCAACCGGCACCGCAATTTACTAGCAAAGGGAGCGATTTAGTTAGGTTCCTGATTGCGCCTAACCCGGGTGAAGCCTTAATGCCCCTAGTTAAGATTGTGTCTGGCGGGGAACAATCACGGCTGATTTTAGCCTTGAAGGCGATTTTTAGCCGAGTTGAAACCGTGGGGACTATGATTTTTGATGAAATCGATACGGGGGTTTCTGGCCGGGTATCAGCTGCCATTGGCCAAAAGTTGCATGCTATTGGTCAAGTTAAACAAGTGATTGCGATTACGCACTCTCCACAGGTCGCCGCAGCTGGTGATAATCGTTATTTAGTCGCTAAAGAAGTGAAAGATGGCGCGACCTTTACCCAAGTCGGGCCGCTCACGCCGAAAGAGGCAATTACCGCCATTGCGCAAATGATGGCTGGTAGTGATGTCACTGATGCGGCCAAGCAAAATGCCGCTGATTTAATTAAGCATAGTCATGTGGGCGAAAAGAAAAGCTATTACGTTAACGTGCTAGCTTTGTGTAATTTTCTATCATTAACATTAGGGAAAGTCGACACGAAAAACCTGATTGACATCTACATAATGCAAGACTTTGCGGTCGCTGGAACGAACGACGAAACGTGTCGATGATAAGCGTTTAACGATTTGTCCGATTTCGTCTTGTACATTGCAATAGCTCAATTAGACAAATCGTCGATATAGCAGTGCAATCGCTACGG